>JAVBPM010000061.1:0-23607 GCA_031549605.1 Oscillospiraceae bacterium
ACATGACGTTGTTGTTGCCCGGCCAGTCGGTGTTGTTGACAAAGGTGTGCGAGATAAAGTGGTCAATCAGGCTGTCGGGGTCGAGGTAGCGCGTCGCCTGCTCGTAGTTGGCGGCCAGCGCAAAGCTGCCTGCCGTACTGAAAAAGCTGTACATCTGGTTGTAGTAGTCGACGTCAGTCTGATCGCCCTCGTCCAGCTCGGGCACGTTGTTGCAGTTGAAGTTAAAGGTCAGCATGGCCACGTCGTCTTTGTCGATGTTGTAGTGGCTGGCGATGTACTCGTTGTCGTAGCGCTCGCGGATGTTGTACACGCCCCAGTACTCGCCGTTGAGAAACACCACGCACTGGCTGGACGCCTGATGGTCGTTGTGCATGTTGGTAAACAGCGACTGCATAAAGACGTCGCGGAACATCGTGCTTGTGTTGTCGTTGCCCGAGTTGCGCAGCAGGATGCGCTTGAAGCTGTTGATGGCGTTGCCGTCGCTGTCGAGCGCGGAGCCGTTGAACAAGTCGTAGGCAAAGCGCGTATTTTTGCTGTCGTACTCGCTTTTGGCGTACAGCCGCAGCGTTTTTTGCGCCATGCCGCGTGTGTAGCCGCCGTGGATGCGCACACCGGCACCTTGGCTGAGTTGCAGTGCGCCGTCCTTGTCGAAGTACTCCATGTAAAGGGGTCGCTCCCATTCAGCGCCGCTTTGGTTGTAGTTGACGTAGATGCCGGTGCTGTTGTCAAAAAAGTGCTTGCGGTCGGTCGACAGCGAAATGACCGGCACGCCGTAGCGGGTGGCGATGGCGGCGTTGATGAAATAGGAGTGGGTGACCACCGGCGTCAGCGCCGCGCCGCCGCTGTCAAAGACGCGCGCCTTGACCACCGTGCCCTTAAAGACCTTGACCTGCGGAACGCGCACGTCGTAGCCAATGTTGGTGATGGCCGACAAATCGTTGGCCTGACTGGTGCGGTCGGCAATGTTGAGCGCCGCAGTGTAGCGCGTTTTGCCCGTGGTCGGCTCGCTGCCGTCGGTGGTGTAGTAGATAGCAGCGTCGGTGTAGCCGGACGTCAGCGACAGCGCAAAGCCGCTGGTGTACAGGCCGCCCACCTGAGAAAAGACCAGCCGCTCGTTTTCCGGCACAACGTCGCCGCCCCAGACGCCGTCGGCCAGACAGCGCGGGCGCGCGGCAGCCAACTGCGCGGCGGTCATGTTGGCCTCGCGGTAGTCCAGCGACTCGAAGTCGGCGCTGTTGTCGTCGGTGTCGGCAAAGGCGATGCGGCGGCCCGCCTTTTGCTTGGACAGCCCGTCAAAGGCCGTGCCCTCGGCAAAGTCGGCGCTGCCGGTGCCGACCAAATCGACGACGTCTGTAGTCGGGTTGGCGACCGTCAGCAGCGTGTCGTGATTGACCAGCGCCAGCTTAAAGGTCTTGTTGTGCAACTGCTGACCCTCCCACGTCAAGTCGGACTGCGCGATGACGTAGCGCGCCGAAGCGTTGGCCGCCGCGCCGTTGCAGACGATGAGGTACGAGGTGTGCGCCGGTATCGTGGCGCTAAGGCTCAGCTTTGTCCACGCCGTGCCGGCCGCCGCATATTGCAGCGACCAGCCGGCCATGCTGATGGGCGCATCGGTGGGGTTGTACAGCTCGACAAAGCTGGTGCTAATCGCGCCGTCGATGTTGGCGGCGGTGCCGTAGACCTGATGGATGATGAGATGCTCGACGCCCTGAGCGTCAGCGGCGGTTTGCCAGACCGGGCTGAATCCGGCCAGCAGCGCTGCCACCAGCAGCAGGGACAGGCAACGGTGTTTCACGATGGCTCACTCCTTTATCATTTGCGCTCGACAGAGCGACTTGGACAACCAAAGGGTCATTCGGCTTTGACTTCGCGCATGAAAATGGCCAGCGCAGTGGCGACCTCGGCGCGCGTGACCGTGTGCTTGGGCAACAGCTTGCCGTCGACGTCGGAGAGTAGGCCGGTGGCAAAGCACCACGCCATCTGCGAGTCGGCGTAATCGGCCAGCTCGCCAAAGTCGGGGTAGGCCGTTAAATCGGCACGGCGGGTGGTATCTGCAAAAATGGCGCGGGCGTAGCGGAACAAGAACGCCGCCAGATCCTGACGCGTCAGCGTGCGGTCGGGGTTGAAGGTGGGTTTCTGTGTTTGCTCGCCGCCACCGGCGGTGATGTTGACCTCGTAGGCCCAAGCCACGGCACGGCTGAAGCTGCCGGCGGTGCTGACATCGCCAAACGGCGACGTCGCGTAGCCGCTCAGGTCAGGCGCGTAGCAGTAGGTCATCATAGCGACCGCTTCGGCGCGCGTCACCGGTTGGTCGGGCGCAAAGGCGTTGCCGTCGATAAAGTCAAGCACGCCCATGGCAGCCAGCTGCTGAATGTCGGGCTTGGCAGCGTGGCCGTCGATGTCGGTAAAGACTTTACCGCCTTGGCCGTCGGCCTTGACAAAGACAACCGCCAGCGTGCCGCCCAGCGTCGCGTCGGTGATGGCAATGGTGTTGTTTGTCGGTAGCAGCAGCCCGTTGTAGCGCACCGAATCCAGCACATAGCCGCTGGCCGGTGTCAGCGTGTAGGTGGCCGACCGTTTGCTCATGGTGTAGGTGACGCTGCCCTCGCCGACAAACGATGTGAAGAGGTAGTTGGGGTGCGGGCGCGCCGGCGCGATGGTGACCTGCTTGCTGGCGACGGCGCCGCCGCGCGTGGCGGTCAGCGTCAGGCTGCCCGCCGCCTTGGCGCGCAGCAGGCCGGTGTCGTCGATGTCGGCCAGCGACCGGTTGTCCACCTGCCAGCGCACGGGCGTATTGTCGCTCGGGTCAGCCGATGTCAGCGTATACTGTCGCCAATCATCGGCGCTGATGGTGCACGCGCCGTCAATGACCGGCTTGGCTTCGGGCAGCGCAAGTGGCTGGCTTTCGGTGCGGTAGACGGCCGTCACTGTCGTGCCGCTGGGCGAAATGTTGATTTGTGCGCCGTTGGCGTAGACGGCGTAGCTGTTGCCGTTGCCGTCAACGACATCAAAATGGTCGAAGGCGTAGCCTGTTTTCGCGCTCGCGGACAGCGTCTGCACGGTGTTGGCAAAGTAGGTGCCGCGCCAGTGGTCGGCGCTGGTCACGCCCGGCGTCTTGCTTGGCTCGAGAGTCATGCCGTTAAGCATAAGCACGCCCTTAGCGCCGCTGTTTTCCAGCACCAGCGGCGCGGTGCCGATCAGCCGGAAATGGTCGCGCAGCTGCGCCAGCAGGTAGCCGGGTCGGCGCGACACAAAGGTGTTGATGTCGTTTACGCTGCTTTGCCACGCGTCCACCGAGTCGATGGCCTGAAAGCGCGCGACCTGTTCGTCGACGGTCGGCTGATAGAGCGCGGCCTGCTCGCGCAGCGCCGCTGTCGCTACGCTGGGCAGCAAGTCGGTGTTCAGCAGGTCGCAGAAGCGGTTGACAAAGCGGTCGGCAAACGCCGGATTGGTGAGCAAGCGCCGGAAAAACAGCGTGCTCCACTGCGCCTGTTCGCCCGTGCCCGGGCGCGACACGGACAGCATCATGTTGACGGTATAGGCGTTGTCGAAGCCAAGGCTGCCCGGCAACCCCAGCGAGTAGTCAAGGTCCTTGAGCGCCCAGCGCCAGCGCCCGTCGAGCCCGACCGGCGCGTCGGGGTCGTAGCCGCTCGGTACGCGCGTGCGCCAGAACAGCGTGTTGTTGGCCGGCCAGTCGCCGTTGACGCTGTAGATGCCGGCGATGTAGGCGTCCATCAGGCTGTCGGCGTCGATGTAGCGCAGCGCCTGTTGATAGTCGTTGAGATTGTCCAGCGCGGCGTGCTCTTTGAAAAATTGGTAGGTTTGATAGTAGTAGTCGAGGTCGGCAGCATTGCCCTCGGCCAGCTGCGGCTCGTTGGTCATCAGCGGGTGGTAGGTCAGCATGACGACGTTGTTTTTGCCGGCGCCGTAGTGGCTGGCGATGTACTCGCCGTCGTAGCGCTCGCGCATGTTGTACAGCCCCCAGAACTCGCCGTTGAGAAACACTACGCATGGGCTGCCCGCCTGTCTGTCGCAGTGCGGGTCGGTGAGCAGCGACTGGAGGTACAAATCGCGCAGCAGCGCGCCGCGATAATCGTTGCCGCCGTTGCGCAATATCAGCCGCTCAAAGCTGGTGATGGGCTTGCCGTCACTGTCGCGGGCACTGCCGTTAAAAAAGTCGTAGACAAAGGGCGCGTCGTCGGCGTACAGGCGCAGTGATTTTTGCGTCAGCCGACGCGTGTAGTTGCCGTTGACGCGACCGCCAACCTGACGGGCAAACTGCAAAGCGCCGTCGGCGCTGTAATATTCCATGGTAAACGGGCGCTCCCACGCGGCGCCCGACTCGTCGTAATGGACGAAGATGCCGGTGTCGGCATTGAGCAGGTGGTCGGCGTCGGTAGACAGCGACACGAGCGGCAGCCGGTAGCGGCTGAGAATGTCGGCGCTGACGAAATAGGAGTGGGTGAGTGTGTCCGACAGCGGCTGGCCGTCGGCGGTAAAAACGCGCGCTTTGACCACTGTGCCCTTGAAAATGGCCGCGAGCGGCGCCGGTCCGTCGGCCGTGGCCGTCAGGTCGGCCAGCGTGTTGGGCTGGCTGGTGCGGTCGGCAATCGACAGCGGCGCTTGGTAGCGCGTTTTGGCCGGTGTCGGCTCGCTGCCGTCGAGTGTGTAGTAAATGAGTGCGTCGGTCGTGCCGCCGGTCATTGTCAGGGTGAAGGGCGCCGTGTACAGCCCGCCCTCGTGCGAGAAAGCGAGCGGCTGGCCGCCGGCCGTCAGGTTCTGGCCCCAGACGCCGTCCTTGGCGCAGCGCGGGCGGTACTGTGCCACCTGTCCGTCGTTGAGACCCGTGACACGGTAGTCGAGCACCTCGAAGTCAACGCTGTTGTCGTCGGTGTCGGCAAACGCCCTACGGCGCACGGTTTTTTGCTTGGAGATGCCGTCAATGAAGCCGCCCTCGGCACCCTCGGCGCTGCCAACTGCCACGCGGTCGATAACGCCGCTTGGACCCACCAGCGCCAGCGCAAACTGCTTGTTGTGAATCGTCACGCCCGACCATGCGGCGTCGTAGCGCTCAATGGTGTAGCGCGCCGAGCTGCTGAGGCAATCGGTGGCCACGACAAGGTACGAGCAGCCGGCCGCCACGCTGCCCGAAAGTGCAAGCGTCGCGGGCGAGCCGTTGGCAACGGCAAGCTCCAGCGACAGGCCGTCCAGCGTCACCGGCGCGTGCGTCGGGTTGTACAGCTCAACAAAGCTGTGGCTGATGGCGCCGTCGGTGTTGTTGCCGAGTCCATAGGCCTGATTGATGAGCAGGTGGCTGCCCAGCGGCGCGGGCGCAAGCGTTTGCGTCGGGCCGGGCGTCGGCGTCGGCCCGCAGGCGACTAGCAGCAGCGTCGCCAGCAGCAGTGGAAGCAATCGTTTCATGTGTTGACTCCTCGTTGTATCGTCAGCCGCCCACGCGGCTGGTAAAGCGGTACAGCGCCGCGGCCAACTCGGCGCGCGATACGCTGCCCGAAAGCGCCAGTGCGCCGTCGCGCGGCGTCAGCAGCTCGTTGGCCAGACACCATGACAGCTCCTTGGCCGCCCATGGCTCGACGCTGTTGGCGTCGGGGTAGGCGGTGAGGTCGGCGTCGGCCGACACGTCGGCGTCGATGTTCTCGGCCAGCCGGTAGAGAAAAACCGCCAGCGTCAGCCGCGAAAGCGGCTGCTGCGGGGCAAAGCTGAGACGGTTGTCGACGGTCAAGTTTCGGTCCTGTGACCACGCCACGGCGCGGCCGTACCAGTTGTCCGCGTCGTCAAAGGGCGGCACGTCGGTAAACCGCGTGCCGGTGTAGACCGACAAATCGGCGCCGTACAGCTGCGCCAGCATGGTGACGGCCGTCGCGCGGTCGGCCGGCCGGTCGGGCGCAAAGGCTGTGAGTCCGGGCTGCCCGACAACGCCCTGCGCCGCCAACGCGGCAATGGCGTCGCGCTGCGGGTGAGTGGCGATGTCGCTAAAGTGCGGCGTGTCGCTGCCGTCGGTGCGGGCAAAGACAACCGCCAGCGTGGCCGGCTGCGTCACGTCGTTGACCGTGTACTGCGTCTCGGTCGGCCGCGTCAGCCCGTTGTGGCGCACGGCGACCAGACGGTAGCCGGCGGCCGGTGCAAAGCGATAGGTGGTGGCCGTGCCGTTAGCGGTGCTTGTCACGTCGCCTTGGCCGTGCGTGGTGACAAAGACGTTGTTGCCAACAATGGCCGGACGCAGCGTGACGCGCTTGTCGGCCGAGCGGCCGTCGGCGGCGGTGGCGATGATGGTGAGCGTACCGGCGGCGTGTGCCGTCAGGTGGCCGTCGGTGTCAATGGTCGCGGCGCTGTCGCTGACAGCCCACTTCACAGGCAGAGCGTTGCCCTTGGCGTCGGTGGCGGTGTAGCGGCGCTGCTCGCCGGCGACAAGGGTGTCCACGCCGTCGATGGTCAGCGTCGGTCGCGCGGACGCCGGCTGCGTGTCGGCGCGGTAAACGGCCTGCACCGTCAGGCCGCCGGCCGCGACGGTAAACTGCGCCGGATTGGCGTAGACCGTGGCGCTGCCGGCGTCGGTTGTCGCGACAAAGCGGTCAAAGACATAGCCGTCGCGCGGCGTGGCCAGCAGCGTCTGCGTCGTGTCGGCAAAGTAGCGGCCCTGCCAGCGACTGGCCGACGGCAGGGGCGTGCCGTTGAGCGTCAGTGCGCCCTGACTGCCGTCGTTTTCCAGCGTCAGCGACGTGGGTGGCGACAGCGTGAAGACCTGTTGCAGCTGGGCCAGCAGCGAGTCGGGCTGCGCGTCGGCAAAGGCTTGCAGCGCCTTGACGTTGGTCTGCCATGTGGGCAGGTCGGCAATTTGGCCGTAGCGGGCGATTTGCTCGTCCATCACGGCGCTGACGGCGTCGCGCTGCTCGGCAATGGCGCGCTGCACCGTCGACGGCGCAAAATTGGTGGCCAGCAGGGTGCAGAAGCGGTTGATAAAATCGCTCTTAAACGCGGGATTGGTCAGCAGCTTGCGGAAAAAGAGCGTGCCCCACGAGGCCTGCCGCTGGGAACCCGGCGACAGCACGCGATACAGCAGCCGGTAGTCGACGTCGTAGTAGCCAAAGCCGAAGTCCATGTCCTTAATCACCCAGCGCCAGCGGCCGTCCTGATAGGCCGGCGCGTCGGCGTCGTAGCCCTTGGGCGTGCGGTAGCGCCACATGACGTTGTTGTTGCCCGGCCAGTCGGAGTCGTTGGCGTAGATGTGGGCGATGAAAAAGTCGATGAGACTGTCGGTGTCGAGATAGGTCTGCGCGCGCGCGTAGTCGGCCGGCGCGGCAAAGCTGTCGGTGCTGTTGAAGAAGTCGTAGGTCTCGTTGTAGTAGTCGAGGTCGCTTTGCGCGCCCTCTTGCAGCTCGGGCACGTTGTCGCAGTCGAGGTTAAACGACAGCAGCGCCACCTGATTTTTGTTGATGTGGTAGTGGCTGGCGAAATAGTCGTTGTCGTAGCGCTCGCGCAGGTTGTACAGCCCCCAGAATTCGCCGTTGAGAAACAGCACGCAGGGCTGTGACGCCTGCCGGTCGGTGTGCAGACCGCCCAGCAGCGACTGAATGAGCGAGTCGCGCAGCATGGTGCTGTTGTTGTCGTTGCCCGAGCTGCGCAAAATCACATGGCGGAAGTCGGTGATGGGCGCTCCGCCGCTGTCCAGCGCGGCGCCGCCGAACAAATCATAGCTGATGCTTTCGGTGGCGGGGTAGTCGGTGGTTTTGGCGTAGAGCCGCAGCGACTTCTGCGCCTGTACACGCGTGAAGTTGCCGTGGATGCGCACGCCCATGCCCTGGCTGAGCTGCCGTGTGCCCTGTGCGTCAAAGTACTCAAAATAGACGGGTCGCTGCCACTGCGCGCCCGACTGTTGAAAGTTTTCATACAGACCGGTTTTTTTGTCAAAAAAGGCGGCGGCGTCGGTTGACAGCGACACAACGGGCAGCCGGTAGCGGCCGGTCATGTCGTCACCGACAAAATAAGAGTGGGTGACAATGCCGCTGTAGGGCGTGCCGTCGGCGGTAAAGGCGCGCGCCTTGACCACCGTGCCCTTGCACTGCGGGTGCGGCAGCGTCACGCCTTCGTCGAGCGCCAGTGGCGCCAGCACGTCGGGCTGATCGCTGCGGTCGGCGATGGCCAGCGGCTGGGCGTAGCGTTGGCTGGCGGCGGTCGGCTCGCTGCCGTCCAGCGTGTAGGTGATAAAGCCGTCGGCGCTGTCGCTGGTCAGCGTCAGCTCGAATGCGGCGTTGTACAGACCGCCCGTCTTGGAAAAGGTGAGCGGCAGCGTCGGCTCGGCGTTGTGCCACACGCCGTCCTTGAGGCTGTGCGGGCGCACCTCGGCCAGTCGCTGAGCGCTGATGGCGTCGGCGCGGTAGTCGATGATGGCAAAGTCGGCGCTGTTGTTGTCGCTGTCGGCCAATGCCACGCGCCGCGCTGCTTTTTGCTTGGAAAGACCCGGCACGGGCGCGCCCTCGCCGTAGTCGGTGTCGCCGGCGCCGACCCAGTCAATGACGCCGCGCGTCGGGTTGGGCGAGGTCAGCGGCGCGGTGCTGTCGGTCAGCGCCAGCTTAAAGCCCTTGTTGTCAAACAGTAGGCCGCTCCACGCCATGTCGTAGGCGGGGATGACGTAGTGGGCCTGTCGGCTGACGATGTCGGGCGTGACGATTAAAAACGAGCAGCCGGCCGGCAGGCTGCCGGTCAGGCTAAGCGGCTGCCATGCGGCGCCGCGCGGCGCGTATTGCAGCGCCAGACCGTCCAGCGCAATCGGCTGCGCCGTGGGGTTGTACAGCTCGACAAAGCCGGTCGACACCGCGCCGTTGTCGTTGTCGCCGCTGCCGTAGACCTGTAGTATGATAAGGTGGTCGCCGCTCGGCACAACAGCGCCGCTGGGTCGGGGCTTGTTTTCGCCGCAGCCGCACAACAGTGCGGCGCAGAGCAGCAGCGGTACGATGCGCTTCATGGCGTTCTCCTTGTGCAAGTGTTAGCGGCGCGCCGCGTCGGACAGAAAGGCGTCGAGCTGCTCGGCCACCAGCGCGGCCGACGGCTCGGCCTTGGCAAAGGCGACCGTCTGCGCCACGGCGCGGTCGGTGCGCCACACCGGCTGCCAGCCGAAGGTGGCTTTCAGTTTGTCGCAGTTGAGCCGCAGCGCCGCCGACTCGGGCGGGCTGTCGGCGGCTGGGTTGGCAATCCAGCGCGCGCCGTCGCCCCAGTGGGCGCAGAACAAGTCGGCCAGCGCGGCGTTGGACAGGCAGTCGGCGGCGTCGGGGCCGATGTTGTAGGCGCCGGCCTGCGCCGGCGTGGCGGTTAGCAGCAGCAGGTAAGCGCGCAGCGCGTCCAGCACATGCTGATAGGGGCGCACGGCGTGCGGCTGCCGCAGTACGATGGGCTGTTGCTGCCGAGCCGCGGCGACGCAGTCGACCAGCAGGCGGTGCGCCGCGTAGTCGCCGCCGCCGATGACGTTGCCGGCGCGCGCGGTGCAGACGGCCACGCCGCTGTGCAGCAGCGCGCGGCGATAGGTCGCGGTGGCCAGCTCAACGCAGCTCTTGCTGTTGGCGTAGGGGTCGGCGCCGTCCAGCGCGTCGGTTTCGGTGTAGCCGTCGGGCGGCGTTGACTCGGCGTAGACCTTGTCGGTGGTGACCAGCACCACCGCGCGCACGCTGTCGGTAGCGGCGATGCAGTCGAGCAGGTTAACGCTGCCCATGACGTTGGTGTCGTAGGTATAGCGGGGCAGGGCATAGCCGGTGAAAACCAGCGGCTGCGCCGCCAGATGCAGCACCAGCTCCGGCTTTACACGCGCAAAGCATGCGCGCAGCGCGTCGTAGTCGCGGATGTCGGCCAGCGTGCTGTCGACCTGCTTGTCCAGACCCGTCTGCGCGTACAGCGACGGCGCTTGCGGCGCCAGCGCGTAGCCGTAGACCCGTGCGCCCAGCGCAGTCAGCCAATGGCAGAGCCAGCTGCCCTTAAAGCCGGTGTGGCCGGTGACCAGCACACGTTTGCCGCGAAAGGTGTTGCCGAGTGTCACGAGCCACCTCCAAGTTGTATTCATTCAGTGTAAAGTATAGCAGAAAAAGGTACAAAAGACAAGGAAAGAAAAGCGCCGCCTGCAGTTGTGCAGACGGCGCTGATAAAGTAGGGGTGTTAGTTGCCGTAGTAGTCGCTGACGGCCTTGAAAAAGCTGTCGATGTTTTCCCACGGCGACGCGGGCGGGATGTCGCAGCCCGAGCTGATGACAAAGTTGGGATACTTGGCCGCGCAGGCGTTGAGCAGCTCGGTTGTCGCGGCGTAGGTGCTCTCGGGCGTGCCGTTGCGGAAGTGGTCGGCGGGCGAGATGTTGCCCATCGCCACGGTGTCGGCGGGCATCAGCGGCAGGATGTCGGCCATGTTGATGGCGTTGCCGAAGTGGTAGGCCATCGCGCCGGTGTCCAGAATCGAGCCAATCAGCGGCACGGTGTTGCCGCAGTTGTGGTAGACAACGGCAAAGTTGTCGTCCTGCACGGCGTCGACAATGCGCTTGACATAGGGCGTGGAGAACTCGGCGATTAAGTCGGGCGACAGCAGGCCGGCGGCCGGCTCGGCCATGACAATGCCATGTGCGCCCGTCTGCTTGTAGGCCTTGCAGTACTCGACCAAAAACTGCGTCGCCTTGTCCAGCGTCAGGTGCACCATGTCGGGGTCGGTGTAGCAGCCAATCATGATTTCGGTCATGTCAATCAAGCGACCCGATAGCGAGAAGGGTCCGATGACGCCGGCAAAGACAGGGCGGTCGTTAATCAACTGGCACGCCTTGGTCATGGCGTCGATGTACAGGCCGGTGCGCCCCGCGCCGACGGCGGGCACGGCAAGCGCCTCGGCGTCCTCCTGCGTTTCGATTAGCCGTCCGATGACGGTCGGCACCTCGACGCTGGATACGCGGATTTCGCTGCCAAAGGCCTCCGCCTCCAGCGACAAATCCATCAGGCTGACCGACGCGGCGGTGTCGCATTTGTCGCAGATGGCCTTCATGCCCTTGGCCTGCGCGTCGCTGCTGTTGATCAGCTCGTCGACGGCAATGCCCATCAGCGTCACGCTGGGAAAGGACAGCACCGGCAGCGACTTTTTGGTCGGGCTGGCAATCATGTCGGCAAACCACTGCTTCATGTTGATGTTGCGTGCCATACGTTTCTTCTCCTTTTCGTTATGCAAACAGCATGTTTTCAATATATCGATCGCCGAAATACGGCGAGGTCGACAGGTCAATGGCCGTTGTGGCGGCGGCTAGTATTTCGAGGTCGCGTTGGGCCTGTCGGCTGACCTGCGTCAGCGCCGCGCCGGCCAGCGCGGCATTGCCCAGCACAACGGTTCGGGGTCGCAGCGCCGGCGGTATCAGGCCGATGCGCGCGGCGGCGTCGAGGTTGAGCGCTGTGCCGAAGCCGCCGGCCAGATAGAGCGCGCCGACATCGTCGGGGGTCAGGCCGTGGGTGTGCAGCAGTGTTTCCACGCCGCTGCAAATGGCCGACTTGGCCAGCTGTACCATGCGTATGTCGGCCTGCGTCAGCAGCACGTCGCCGGCCAGCCGGTAGGCCGGCCTGTCGTTGTGGCTGACAACGCCGTCGGCGGTCTCGTCCAGCGCGCCCGTTTCGTCAATCACGCCCAGCGAAAGCAGCGCCGCCACGGCGTCAATCAGACCCGAGCCGCACAGGCCACGCGGCGCGGCGCCGCCTATGGTAGTGAAGGTCAGTGCGCCGCTGTGTACGCGCACGCTGTCAATCGCGCCGGTGGCGGCGGCCATGCCATGCTCGATAAGCGCGCCCTCAAAGCAGGGGCCGGCGGCTGTCGAGGTGCCGACGCGACGGTGGTTGTGCATCAGCACCATCTCGCCGTTGGTGCCGATGTCGATGAGCAGCGCCGTGCCGGTCATGCCGGTGCTTAGCAGTCCGCACGACACGTCGGCGCCGACAAAGGCGCTGATGCAGCGGGGCAGGTAGATGTCAAAGCAAAGGTCGTCGCGACCCAGCAGCGCTGAGGCCGGTCGGCTTGTGCCGTAGAGCGTGGGCGGTGTAAACGGCGCGGCACACAGCGGCGCGGCGTCGTCGCCGCACAGCAGCGTCAGCATGGCGGTGTTGCCGGTGATGGTTGCGGCGCTGATGTCGGCGGTGCGGCCCAGCCGGTCCATCATCCCGTTCAGCTGCGCGGTGATGGCCTGTTGCAGCTCGGCGCGGCGTCCGTCGCGCGAGGCGCCCAGCCGCGTCATCACGTCGGCGCCGAACGGCGCCTGAGCGTTGAGTGCCCGCTCGACGGCCAGCGGCTGGCCGGTCGCGCGGTCTATCAGCTGGCAGACAACGGTCGTTGTGCCGATGTCGCAGACCAGCGCCGGTCCGCTATCGTCGGGCTCGTAGCGCCTCAGCGACCGGCCGTCGCTGAGGATGTTGGCAGCCGTCTCTGTTTGTGGTATACTGATAGAACAATCGCCGGTCACCTGACAGCGGCAGGCCAGCCGCATACCGCGCGCGCGCTCGGTTTCGGTCAGGTGGGTTAGCTCGGCCGGGTCGAAGTCGGACAGCGCGCCATACGCCATCACGCGGCACTTGGCGCAGCGACCCTGCTCGCCGCAGGGCAGCGCCAGCGGCGCGTGGTGGGAAAGCAGGAGCGAGGACAGCCGCATCGGCGGGGTAAATCGAACGGCGCGCTGGGCGCGACCCTCGGAAATGATGGCGACAGGCACGGCTTGACCTCCTTGCTGTTGTGTCTTTGGGTGTCTACGATAAGATTTTACAAAAAACAAACACGATGTTTCAATCAATATTTTGCTAATCTTAGTAAAATTTTATGGCGATGAGGGTTTTGACCCGCGCCGCATCGGTCGACGGAGGGACAAGCTATGAGCGACAACGCGCTGCTTGCGCTGGCCACCTATATCAGCCACATGGCCACCGTCGCGCAGGTCGACTGCCACATCTTTGACATTGCCGCCAAGGCGTTTGTCGACGACGACGGGCTGTTTTGCCACCGCGAGCGCAACTGTGCCGGCTGCGCGGGCTGTGCCGGCTGCGTGCCCGAAAACACGCATCTGTACGGCAGCTACGAGTCGGGTCGCTGGCACAACGGCTACATCTATTATTGTCCCGCCGGACTCATTTTTGTCGCCGTCGCCATGCGCGACGCCCGCTCGGACACGCAGGTGTCGGTCATCGCCGGTCCCGTGATTATGGGCGAACCGGGCGACTTTCTCAACCAGTGCGCGACGCCCGAGGCCTTTGCCGCGCTGCCCGCCATGTCGACCAAGCAGGTCAACGCGCTGGCCGAGGTGCTGTACCTCGTCTGCTGCGGGCTGTCCGACAACCCCTATCAAAAGGCGTACCACCACATTGAGAGCAAAAGCGTCGAGCAGATTGTTTACAGCCTGTACGACCGCGGCGACCGAAATTTGTACCCCATCGAGTACGAAAAGCAGCTGCAGCAGCACATTGCGTCGGGTCGCAAGGAGCTGGCGCAGGAGACGCTCAACCTCATTTTGGGTCACATCTACTTCGCCGACGGCAGCGACTTTCGCGCCGTACGCACGCGGCTGTTTGAGCTGATTACCATTCTGTCGCGCGCTTCGATTGAGGGCGGTGCCAATGTCAACGAGGTCTTTGGCGTCAGCGACGAGTTTATCGAGCAGGCGCGGCACATCAACAGCTTCTACGAGCTAAACTGCTGGGCCAACAGCGCCATGCACCGCTTTGTCGACTACGTCTTTGACCTGCAGCAGGTCAAGCACAAGGACATTATTTACAAGGCCGTGCACTTCATCCGCGACAATTGCGACCGCAAGCTGACGCTGGAGGAGGTGGCCGGGCACGTCTACCTCAGCAAGCCCTATTTCAGCAAGCTGTTTAAGGCCGAGATGGGCTGCAACCTCATGACCTACATCAACAAGGCCAAGATTGAAAAGAGCAAGGCGCTGCTGCTCGACTCGTCACTCAGCATCATCAACGTCGCGCTGGCGGTTGGGTTTGAGGATCAGGCGTATTTTTCCAACGTGTTTAAAAAGTTTACCGGCCTGTCGCCCGGCGAGTACCGCTCGTCGCGCGGCGCGCTGTAGATAGAAACAATCATTCAAAAGAAAGAAGGATAACGCTATGTCAAAGGCCATTTTGGAGGAAATCAGCACCTATATGCAAAAGGGACGCGTGCCGCTGGTCAAGGAGGCGGTGCAAAAGGCGCTCGACGAGGGCATTGCCGCCAAGGAGATTCTCGACGACGCGCTGCTGGCCGCCATGAGCGTGGTGGGCGTCAAGTTCAAAAACAACGAGGTCTATGTGCCCGAAGTGCTGGTCGCCGCACGCGCCATGAACGCCGGTGTCGAGGTGCTGAAAGCCCATCTGGGCGACGGCGACATCGAGGATCGCGGCACGGTGGTACTCGGCACGGTCAAGGGCGATTTGCACGACATCGGCAAGAATTTGGTCAAGACCATGATGCAGGGCAAGGGCATCAACGTCATCGATCTGGGCGTCGACGTGCCCACCGAGCGCTTCATCGAGGCCGCGCGCGAGCACAACGCCGGCGTCATCGCCTGCTCGGCGCTGCTGACCACCACCATGGGCGAGATGAAAGAAGTCGTAGACGCCGTCAAGGCGGCCGGGCTGAACGTCAAGGTCATGATCGGCGGCGCGCCGATTACCCAGAGCTACAGCGAAGAAATCGGCGCCGACTGCTATACCGTAGACGCCGCGAGCGCGGCAGAGCAGGCTGTGGAGTTGATGGCATAATGGTGCTCACTGCACCCAACCCTTAGCGCTGCACAAAAGCCGTCGGTAAAAAGCTGACGAAACACTCAGAATAGCCACAGGACGCACAACGTCCTGTGGCTGTTTTGAGTTTTCGGCTGTTTTTGCCGGCGGCTTATGCAGCAGCGCTTAGGGTAGGGGGCAGTGAGCCCGATAGCACATGGTGCTCAGTGCCTCCAACCCTTAGCGCTGCACAAAAGTAATTTTACAAAAGCTGACGAAACACTCAGAATAGCCACAGGACGCGCAACGCCCTGTGGCTGTTTTGAGTTTTCGGCTGTTTTGGAAAAGTGCTTATGCAGCAGCGCTTAGGGGTGGGGGCAGTGAGCCCGATCCCCGTCGCAACGCCCTAGCCGACGCTAGTCCCCCTTGAAGCCCCGCGTGTCATACACATTGACTTGATAGGGCGTCAACGGCCGTGTCGCGCTGTCGAACCACAGCTCATATGTTGTGTCGCGCGATGGCGGCGCTATGTGCACCATAACGGCGTAGCCGGTGGTCGTTTTGTAGATCCTGGGCGGTTCGTCGCCCAGTGCTGCCAGTTCGGCGTCGGTCCACTGGTAGTCGTTGACCAGCACCGTCTTGACTGCCTCGGCAACCTGCTCGTCGGTGGGCATGCCTTCAAGCAGCGTCTCGACCTGCTCGCGTGTCATAAAGAATGCGCTGTCCGAGGTGGGCAAATTGATACTGCGCAGCAAGCCGTCGGTGTCAAACTCGCTCGCCAGCGAATCGACATTCGCTAAGGGGTCATAATCAACCTGGAACAGACAGGCGTTTTCACCCGCATACGCCTCGGCGTCGGGCTGCGTGTAGTGCGAGGTGTCGGTTTTGCCGCGCAACGCCTGGAAATAGGCCAGCGTATAGGCGCGGTTCTGCTCGGGTGTGGCTTTGCCCGTCGCCTGACCCATGGATATATAGCAGAGATTGACAACATCGCCGCTGGGGCGCTCAATGGTCAGTGTCAGCCCCTTGCGGTCGGTAAACGACTCATAGACAAAGCCGGTGTACGGGTTAGGCTCGGTGCTGTCGTACAGCACCACCTCGACCTCGGTCATCGAACCGGCCACCTCATCGGCTTTGCGCGCGTCGCGCTGGGTGGGCAGCATCACCTTGCGCGCACGCCGAACGTCGGTCGCGCCGCTGCCGTCGGGTTGCAGCGCCGACTCACCCACCGCCAGCGTGTAGGGCAGTGTCGCCGACGCGCCGTCCTTGGACGGGTCGCCATAGACCGAGAAGCGCAGCGCCACCGCCAGTTCGTAGCCGTTTGTGCCGTTGCTTTGCAGCATCGCGTCGGCCGAGGTAAACACCGGCGTCAGCCCGTTGTTGGTGTCAAACCCGTCCAGCCCGTCGCACAGCTTATGGACATCGACTGTGTTCATGGCGTCGCGCGCCAGCGCGTCCAACGCATCGCGCGTGGGGAACTGGTCGGCCAGCGCCTGCCGCTGGCTGTCGGTCATGGCCGCCAACCGCCCGTCGGACAGAATGTCGATACGGCTCAGCACCTCCATACTCCTGAAGATAAAGCGCACGCGGCAGTCGGTGGTGTAGTCGCCCGCCGGCACGGCAAAGGTGACGTTATAGTACTCGTCAATCAGCTCGTTGGCCGCGTCGTCGACCGGCTGATACTTGTCGGCGTTGGTAACCAGCTCGTTCAGCATGGCGCGGCAGAAGTCGGCGCGCTGGCGGTCGTTGACCGTCTGGTGCGTAGCGTTCTGGTCGTCAAACACAAGGCTGGCCAGCCGGCCGCTGTGCGCGTTAAAGCTGTAGCGCACGCCGCGCGCGTCGACGTAGCGGTGGACGGTCGCGCCGTTTTCGGTGACGCTGTCGGTGTAGGTCAGCGTCGCCTCACCGACACTGGCTGCCACAAGCTCGGGCGTGGTCAGGCTCGTGACCAGCGGCAGCGTAATGGTGCGCGACTGCGACGGTGAAGACGGCGCGGACAGGGTGGGGTTGGGCGATTGCACCAGCTGCGGCACCAGCACGAGCGCGACCGCCAGCGTCACGGCCAGCCCGCCGCCAACAGCCCATTGTATGGCGCGCCTGCCGCGCGGCGGGGTGGCAAGCGCCGACATCGACAACGGTTGGGCAAAGGGTCGGGCGGGCACTTCGATGGCAGCCCAGTCGCGGCGCAGCGCCGCTTTGCTAAATCGTTTCATAACCATATCCTCCTGTTCTCTCCGTGGCATTGAGCTTGGCAATCGCGCGGCGGTAGGTCTGCCGCACGGCGTCCGGCTCCAGCTCCAGCATAACGGCAATCTCCTTGTGCTTTAGCCCGTACACGACGTGCAGCAGCACGACGGAGCGCTGCCGCTCGGTCAATTCGCGCAGCAGGTCAAGCGACTCGAAGTCATACGGGTCGGCACACGACGGCTCGTCAACGGCGTCCAGCGGCACGCGGGTGCGCGCGCCGTCGCGCAGGTGGTTAAGCGCCTTATGGCGCGCGATGGTCAGCAGCCAGCCCTTGACGCTGACGTCACGGCGGTAGCTGGCAGCTTTTGTCAGCGCGGCGACAAAGGTGTCCTGCGTCAAATCCTCGGCCGTCTGGTGCTGACGGCACATATCGTAGACCAGCCGGTAGACGTCGGCGCGGTAGCGGTTGTATAGCGCGTCAAACGCGGCGGCGTCGCCGGCGGCCACGGCGGCCAGTAGCGTCGTACCCCTCATGGGTCAATCACCTCTTTCACTGAGTATAACACGCCAGCGCGCCGTTTTGTGACAACTGCGGCCATGAAAAAACGGCCCGTGAGGGCCGTTTTTAATTGCTGCTGCGCCTACCGCTTGGCATCAGGCTTTGCCAGCCAATTCTGCCACGCCGTGTAAGCCATCAATGCCATACCGGGCAACAGCAGCAACGCCTCTATACTGTCAATCCCGGTAAAACAAATGCCAAGAAGTGCCGCTAACGCGAACCCGGCGAAACTCGCGACAATGCCTTTGTTGACGCGGTTGCGTTGCACGCTGATAAACTGCCCAAAGGTCAACAGGCAAATCGCCAACGGCGCAACAGCATACCGCCAACAAGAGGCGGTGGGCAGCAAATCGCGCATCTCTACCGTCTGCCAAAGTATAAACGCCACGGACAGTACAAGCCCTTCAAACGCCAGACACTGCCATAGCATATCGCGTGTTTTCCGTAAGCAGATGCGCAATATGCCTATCACCACTAACAGCGCCTGAAACCCAAAGCTTATGGCCGCCATGTTTTTCCATGCCGCTATATAGCCATAGATGAACCCCATGTTGTCGCCATGCATGTCAGGCGAAAACTGACCCAGTGCCGTCTCACGAACCGCCTCTTTTATTTCAAAATAGCCGAAGGCCATGGCATACACCAGATAGGCCAGTGGCAGCAGCGCCAAGGCCCACAGTACATAGAAAACAGGTTTTCGGTCAGCATCGCGCGAGGTAAGCAAGTTGGCAAGCAGTACGCCAACCAACACGAATGGCCCGACGACCCTTGCCATGTCCAGAACACAAGTAACGACAGCCATCATAATTGACCCCTTATCGCTGCATATGGCAATCGTCGGTTCACGGCAACAGGTGTGACACAACAAACAGACTTCTTTTCTTCATCGCCTAACCATCTCCCTTTCTTGGCACAAACGGCAGCTTCCTTGGTTCCTGACGCGCCTTCCGTCTCTCATAGTATACCAAAGCCAGCGCCGGACTTCAACAAGACTAGCACAACCAAAAGACGACGGCAGGGACAACCAAGCACGCGTGCGGCCCGGAACCGCCACTGCAAAATTTTACAAAAGCCGCATAATATTTTAATGACGCCGGCGGCTTGCTGTGGTATACTAGCGTAAAACAAGCGACTTTTTTTACAAAGGAGAAATCGTTGTGACACAGAGAGAAAACCTATTGTCACTGCTGAAAAAGCAGGGGTACGGCGAGGTGCCGTCCGAATTTATGCTTTGTCCCGACCTCGTTGAGCTGTACCAGAAAGAGACGGGCTCGAGCCTGCCCTATCAAGAGTACTTCAAGATGCCGTGGCTGCGCGTGACCGAGATGTTTCCCAAAAACATCGACACCAGCCGCTACCTCGGCTACTACGACAGCCTGAAACAGGGCACGCACGTCGACTACTGGGGCGTCGCGCACGAGCCGGGCAGCGAGGCGGCCAAGCACATGACCTATATGCGTAACCCGCTCAAGGGCGAAACCAGCCTCGACGCCATCAAAGAGTACGTCTACCCCGACTTCAACGGCGTGGACATGAGCCAGCAGGCTGCCGACGTCAAGTCGCTGCGCGACAAGGGCATACTGTCCATCGGTAACATGCAGGCCACCATCTGGGAGTCGGCGTGGGCCATTCGCGGCATGGAAGATTTGATGATGGACATGATGTGCGAGGACGAGGCGGCCGAGGTTGTACTTGACAGCGTCACCAACACGGCCATCACCATGGCGACCAACTACGTCAAGGCGGGCGTCGACGTGCTGTTTATCGGCGACGACATCGGCATGCAAAACAGCCTGATGATGAGCGAGGAGCTGTACACCACCTGGCTCAAGCCGCGCCTGACCAAGCTGATTAGCACCGTCAAAAAAATCAACCCCGAGCTGCTGGTGTTCTACCACTCGTGCGGCTACATCATGGAGCTGATTCCCCACCTCATCGACGCCGGCATCGACGTGCTCAACCCCATCCAAACCGAGTGCATGAGCTTTGAGGAGGTCTACAAGAACTTTGGCGACAAGCTGAGCTTCCACGGCACGATTGGCACGCAGCGCGTCATGCCCTTCGGCACACCCGAGGAGGTGCGCGCCGAGGTCTTTAAGAACCTCGACATCGCGGGCCCCAAGGGCGGCCTGTTTGTGGCGCCGACGCACCTGCTCGAGCCCGAGATTCCATGGCAAAATATCTTAGCTTACGTCAAGGCTTGCCAAGACTACACAAAATAAGTATAATAAACGGCAGGATGCTCGCGCGCCGGGCATCCTGCTTCTTATGTTCCCTCAACGTTCACAGCTCATCGACAGGTCGCTCACATGATGCACACGCTGTCGGCCTATACTATAGCTAATGCTAGCAGGTGGTGACGCACTTGAATACTGCCATTCTCATTCCCGCTTATCAGCCCGACGACAAGCTGACCCATTTGGTCGAGCTGCTGTCGGCGCTGCCTTTTTCGCTGCTGCTGGTCATTGACGACGGCAGCGACGCCGGTTGCCGCGAGGTGTTTAGCCGCTGCGCGGCCTATGACAATTGCGTTGTCATTGCCCACGCCACCAACCGCGGCAAGGGCGCGGCGCTCAAGACAGGGCTGCGCTACCTGCTGGATAACCGGCCCGACATCGAAGGCTGTATTACCGTCGACGCCGACGGCCAGCACCTGCCCGAGGACATCCTCAAGGTGGCCGAAGCGCTGGCCAAGCAGCCCGACAGCCTGATTCTGGGCAGCCGCGACTTTTCCGAGCACACTGTGCCGATGCGCAGCCGGTTTGGCAACAAAATGACGCGCGGTCTGTACAAGCTGATTACCCGTCAGAAGGTCACCGACACGCAAACGGGTCTGCGCGCCTTTACCCGCCGCGTCTTTGCCGACTTTGCCGTGATGGACGGCGACCGCTACGAGTATGAGATGAATATGCTGATGCAGGCGTCGGCGCTGTCGCTGCCGATTGTCGAGGTCACCATCCACACCGTTTACATCGAACACAACGCCACCTCGCACTTCAAGCCGGTGTCCGAC
Source organism: Oscillospiraceae bacterium (assembly GCA_031549605.1). GTDB lineage: Bacteria > Bacillota > Clostridia > Oscillospirales > UBA929 > WRAI01. Next base: position 20,474 of record JAVBPM010000061.1, read on the forward strand.
TCGTTCAAGGTCTACAAGCAGCTGTTAAAATTCGTCGGCAGCTCGGCGCTGTGCGCGCTGGTTGACATTGGGCTGTTCGCCGTCTTCTTCTGGCTGTTTACCAGCCTGTCGCTGCCCGGCGTGCTGCTGTTGTCCACGGTAGCGGCGCGCGCCTGCTCGTCGGTGGTCAACTTTCTGCTCAACAAGCACATGGTGTTCCGCGCACGGGAAAAAGACAAGCGCCACGCCTATAAGTACTTTACGCTGGTTGTGGTGCAGATGCTGGCCAGCTGGCTGTTGCTCAAGCTGGTTGTCGCGCTCTTTTCTGGCGTTGAGGTGGTCTTGCTCAAGGCGCTGGTCGACGTGACGCTCTTTTTCATCAGCTTTGTGATTCAGCGACTCTTTGTGTTCGCACGAAAGGAAAAACAGGCGCATGAAGCATAAATTCAGATTTCTCTACGCCGGCATTTTCACCTTTGTACTGCTGGCCTTTACCGCCTACACGCTGCTCGACGCCTTTGTCATTCCGCAGGTGCTGACCAAAATGCGTAAAACCGCCGCGCAGTCGCCGGCCGTCAACCCCGTCTACACCGACAACTCTTACACCGACCAGGACATCAGCATCACCATCACCAGCGGCAAGTTTGAGGGCGCGATGTACTACGTCGCCGACGTCAAGCTGACCAACATCTACTTTATGAAAACAGCGCTGGCCAACAACACCTACGGCAAGAACATCAAGGACACCACCTCGCACATGGCCGAGCAACACAACGCCATTTTCGCCGTCAACGGTGATTTTTACGGCTTTCGCGACATGGGACTGACCATTCGCAACGGCGTACTGCTGCGCGACAACCCCGTCCCGGACAAGTACCCGACGTCGCTGCTGATTGACGCCGACGGCAATCTGTCGACACACCAAGAGGGCTCGCGCCCGGGTCAAACGCTGATTGAGGAGGGCATCTGGCAGGGCTTTACCTTCGGCCCGGCGCTGGTGCTCAACGGCCGAAAGGCCGGCGTGACGGTCACGCGCGTGCCCAAGGTGGAAAACCCGCGTATGGCCATCGGCCAGCTCGGCAAGCTGCACTACATCTTTGTCGCCGTCGACGGCCGGACGCGAGACAGCACCGGACTCACGCTGTCACAGCTCGAACGGCTGATGGTGTCGCTGGGCTGCCAAACGGCCTACAACCTCGACGGAGGCGGCTCGGCCACCATGTGGTTCAACGGCAGCATCGTTAACGTACCCACCAACGGCAAAACCATGGGCGAACGGTCCATCAGCGATATCGTCTACATCGGAAGGAGCTAGCGCCGTGAAGCATTTCCGTCTTACGCTGGCCTGTTACATGGCAGCCACCGCATTCAGCTGGTTTTTCAACTGGTTCTATAGCTTTTTCAGCCACGACGTCTGGTCGGCCGCAATGGCGCATATGTGGCGCTGGCCGCTGATTTTAGGCGTGCTGGCGTTTCTCGCGCTGTGGCTGGCGCTGCCCGACGCGCCGGCGCAGAAGGGCTACCGCCTGTTTTTCAACCTGTGGAACTCGGGCGTGGCCGTGCAGGTCGTGCGCAAGGGCATTCAGGGCATTCTCGAAATCGCCGGCGGCACGTCCGATTTGCTGCCCGTGTTCCGCTACGCCGCCTACGGCCTGCTGGGTCTGGCCGCGCTCTGCTTTGTGCCGGTGGGCATTCGCGCGCTGCTTGTGCTGTGGAAGCGCATCAAGGCCGACGGCCTGTATACCGCACTGGCCAACGGCGCCGATACGCCAAAGCCCCAGCCGCCGGCACCGCAGCAACCGGCCGAGCAAAAAGAACCCGTGTCCGTGTAACTTAAACCGCCCGCCGCGCCGCGCCGGGCGGTTTAGACTGTCGAAAAAGCGCGCACCGTAAAACCGGTGTCAGAAAAGAGAGAAAACGGCGACAGAAGGCTGCGTTATGATCCACGGCTCATGATTTGCGGCGCGTCGATAAGGTCGCTGCGCCACAATGGTTTTACTTGCTGCAGAAACGCTGTCCTAGCGTACCGTCGTACGCCGACGGACAGCGTTTCTTTGCCTGCGCACGTCTTTGACAGTCTGTCAGCGTGCCAAAAAACAAGCTTTTTGGCACGCTGCAACCGCCCGCCGCGCCGCGCCGGGCGGTTTTTTTGTCGTGGGTTGAACTGCAATGCGTTTTGGTATACACTAACGGCGAAAGTTTTTTTGAAAAACGTCAAACCTTTTGGCCTTAGCGCTATCTTTATGACAAACAGCAGAGAGGAGCCACCTCATGACACACCAACAACTCAGCGCGCTGGTGACGCGCGCGCAGGACGGCGACAACGAGGCGCTGTCGGCGCTCTATCTGGCGACCAAGGACGCCTCTTATTTCTTTGCGCTGCAGCTGCTGAAAAACGCCGACGACGCGCAGGACGCCTGTGCCGCCACCTATGTCGCCATGGTCGAGCGCCTCGGCACACTGCGCAATCCGGCGGCGCTGGTGTCGTGGTTGCGCGCCGTATTGCTCAACGAGTGCCGTAAACTGCTGAAAAAGCGCGGTCAAGCGCCGCTGCCGGAGCGGCCGGACGCATTGCCCGGCGTCGCCGACGACCTCAATGCCGAGTTTCTGCCCCACGACGCGCTGGACAACGCCGAGACGCGCGCGCGGCTGCAGCAGGCCATCGCCGAGTCACTGTCGGCCGAGCAGCGGGCGGCGCTGCTGTTGTTCTACTATGACGGCAAGCCCATTGCCGAGATTGCCGCCATCACGGAGGCGAATGAAAACACTGTGAAGAACCGTTTGTTCGAGAGCCGCCGCAAGCTAAAGGCGGCGCTGGCCGACGAGCGCCGGCAGGGTCTGCTGGCCGCAACGCCGCTGCTGGGTCTGCTGCTGTCCGATATGGCGTCCCGGTCGGCCATGACCGCGGTGCAAACAGCGGCCGTCGCCCAGAGCGTCACGTCGGCCACCGGCGTGGCCATTGGCAGCACGGGTGCTGCGAGCGCTGCCGCTGCCGGTGTCGCCGCCGGCCTTTCGGCCAAGGTCGTGGCTGTTGTCGTCGCCGTGGTTGTGGCTGCCGGCGGCTTTGCCGCTTTCAAGTTAATCGGCGGCGGCAAGGAAGACCCCGCGCCAACGCCGCCTCCGGCCGTGACGGCCACCGCCACGCCAACGCCCGC
>JAVBPM010000075.1:0-6250 GCA_031549605.1 Oscillospiraceae bacterium
GTCGTCGACAGGCGCACCGTTGATGGCGGTCAGGCGCTCGTTGGGCAGCACACCGGCGCGGTGCGCTGCGCTGCGCGGCTCGACGGCGGTAATGCGTGCGCCGGTTGGTTGTGGCATGGCGGCTCTCCTTGACGGTCAATGTGTATGGGTTAACCGATATATTGTACTATTTTTCATGGCATTTGTAAAGGGTACGAACGACCGCTTTTGGCGGCGCTCGTACCCTGCTTTGTTGGCTTGTTGTTTATTTGGCGCGCGGATGGGCGCGCTGGTAGACGTCGTTGATGCGCTGCTTGATGAGGCTGGCGTAGACTTGCGTCGACGAGATGTCGGCGTGACCCATCATCATTTGAATCGATTGCAGGTCGGCGCCGTTTTCCAGCAGGTGCGTGGCGAAGGTGTGGCGCAAAATCTGTGGCGTGACCTCTTTGCCGAGGTGCGCTTTTTCCTGATATTGCTTGATGATTTTCCAGAAGCCCTGACGCGTCATGCGCTCGCCGTTGCAGTTGACAAACAGCGCCTGCTCGTTTTGGTTGCGCAGCATGGTTTTGCGCGCGCTGGCTATGTAGGTTTGGATGGCCTGCGCGGCGGTGACGTAGATGGGAATGATGCGGTCACGGCCGTGGCTGGTGCATTTGATGAACTGCGCGCCCATGATGACATCGCTGACATTGAGCGAAATCAGCTCGCTGACGCGGATGCCGGTGGCGTACAGCAGCTCGAGCATGGCGCGGTCGCGGAAGCCCTTGGCGTCGGTGCACTCGGGCTGCTCGAGCAGGAAGTTGACTTCCTTGCCGCTGAGCACCTGCGGCATCTTGCGCTGGCTCTTGTCGGTTTTGACCGACGAGACAGGGTTGTTTTCCATGTAGCCGTGGCTGCACAGATAATTGTAGAACGACTTTAAGCCCGCCGTCGTGCGTGTCACGGTGGCGATGCTCTTGCCCTCATCCTTGAGCCATTTGAGATACGCGCAGACGTCATCGTGCGACACGCCGGTCAGGTCGCTGCGGTCGTTGGCCTCCAGATAATGTGAGAACAGCTTGATGTCCCGCATGTAGCTGGCCTGCGTGTTGGCCGATGCGCCGCGCGCCTCGCTCAGGTAGGCCTCATAGTCGCGTATCATTTGTAGCATGGATCATAACCCCTTCATGGTGTACATTTCATTTGGTGTTATATCTGCAAAACCAGCCACGACATCAGCGTCGGCATGGCGTACACCTCGTACAGTGCGGTTAAAGCGAAGACCAGCGTCAGCAGCGCGAGAGCGGCGACCGGCGCGCGGTCGGGCGGAGCCGGCGGTTGGCGGTGCAGCGCTGCGGTGGTAAGGCGCAGTCCGTTGCGCCACGCGTCGAGCGACAGCAGCATCAGCAGCGGCAGCACAATCAGCGTTTGCACGCCGACGGCGGCGACGGCCAGCCACAAACCTTGCAGCCCAAGCGTTTTGGTAAAGGCGGTCACGGTGATGGCGGTGAGAAAGCCCTTGGCGCCAATGGCTACCGGCGTGATGAGCAGTGTCAGCGGTGTGAAGGAACCTAAGTAGATGATGGCGGGAAAGAGCAGCGCGTTGCGAACGGATGGCCAGAGCGGCACGGTCAGCGCCTGTCCGCTGCCGCAGCGCTCGAGCAGTGCGGCGAACGCGTCGGTCAGGTTGGCAAGCGGTTGGCCCTTGAGACCCGAGACCGACAGGCTGCCGGCCAGCGCGCCGGCGAAAAAGAGGAAGCCGAGCAGTGCCAGTTGGCCGGCTTGACTGTTGAGCGACAGAGGTTTGAGCTTGGTCAGCAGTTTTTTCACGGGTTGTCCCCTCCTCGTCTCAGTCTATGAGACAAGCAGGGCGTTTATGTCAGGCGCGCGACAGCTCGTCGGCGCGGGTGACGCAGGCTTGCAGCGCCTTGTTGAGGACGCCGGTGTGGCTGTTGGCTTGCAGGCTTTGCAGCATGGCCAGTGTGGTGCCGCCCTTGGAGGTGACCTCGTCGATCAGCTGTTGCGGCGACTTGCCGGTTTTGAGCACCATTTGCGCCGAGCCCTCCATGGTTTTGGCGGCCAGCAGCAGTGCGTCGTCGCGGTTTAGGCCCTGCGACGCGGCGAAGGAAGCGATGTCGTTGAGCAGCTGGTAAAACAGCGCCGGTGTTGAGCCGTTGACCGCGATGACGGCGTTCATCAGCGACTCGTCAATGACGGTGCAGAGTCCGGCCTTTGAAAGTGCGGCGGTGACGAAGGTGACAAACTGGGTCGGCACCGTGGTGGCCGGTTGTGCCAGCGCCGAGGCACCGTTGCCGACCTGCATGGGCGTGTTGGGCATGACGCGCAGCACGCTGGCGGTTGGGTGCAGCTGCCGGGCAATGGTGTCGGTGGTGACGCCGGCGGCAAAGCTGACAAAGCACTTGTCTTGCGAGTACGCGGCCAGCTGCGCCAGCGCATCGGGCATTTGCTGCGGCTTGATCAGCAGGAAAACCAGGTTGCTGCGGTTGGCCAGCTCGGCGTTGTCGGCGCAGACGGTGAAGCCCTGGGCCGTGGCCGCCTGTTGTGCGGTCGGTGTCGGGTCGCAGACGCAGATGTCGGAGGCGGCGAGTAACCCGTGATTGACAATGGTGGCGGCGATGGGCTTGGCCATATTGCCGAAACCAACGAACCCGAGATTTATGTTACCCACAATGCCATGCTCCGTTCTTTTTGTCTGCCTGTCCGGCGGCTTTTTTGGCCGCGTCGGTCGACGGTGAAAAATCGTTGCCTAGAGATAAGTGTAAACCAGTATACCGCATGAATGTTGACTTTGCAAGCTAAAAGTCATAAAAATAGGGTTTTTGTTGAAGTTGACGAGAGAGTTATGTAAACAGAATTATGTAAACCAGCGCCGAGCGGCGCGTTTGTCCACAAGATGTAGTCGGGTGGTTGCTGGTGGGGTGCCCTATCTTGTGATGGCACTTTGACGCGAAAGTATGTTCAATAATCTTGTAAACTGGAAAAATGAGGTGTTTTTTACGATGGTTTTGTGCATTGTTGTCAGGAGCTGACCGTTGAAACCCGGTAACACGCAGCACAGCCGCCGTTCCGTGTCAGAAGCGGCGGCTGTGCGGTTGTTTATTTAGTTGTGTTGGGCGGCTTTGATCATGGCGCACTCAAAGCGTTTTTTGGCCAGCTGGCAGCCTATCTCGTAGGGCTGCGACAAGTCGTTGTTGGCGGTCAGGTTGGCGGCGGCGCAGCCGCCCCCGCACAGGTAACGCGCCCAGCACTGGGTGCAGGCGTCGCGGCTGTAGAGGTTGAGGCTGGCGAAGTGCTCGCTGATGTCGTCGCGCCAGTCGGTGCTGTCGAGCGTGCCGAGGCGGTACGCTGCCCTGCCGACGAACTGGTGGCAGGGGTAAATCTCGCGCTCGGGCGTGATGGCGACGTATTCGACACCGGCGCCGCAGCCCTTGACGCGCTTGTAGACGCACGGCCCTTGGTTGAGGTCGATGCGGAAGTGGAAGAAGTTGATGTTGGGTCGATCGCGCAGCAGCTGCAGCAGGCGCTCGTACTCGGCGTTGACGGCTTCGAGGTGCTGTGGGCCGATGGCCAACGGGTGGTCGGCGCTGAGCACCACCGGCTCGACTGAGATGTGCTTGAACCCGGCGTCGGCCAGCGCCAGCACGTCCTGTGCAAAGTCGAGCGACCGGGCAGTAAATGTGGCGCGCGCGTAGTAGTCCTTGGTGCGCGATGCGATTAGCTTTTGGAATTTGGGCAGCACCAGCGCGTGGCTGGGCGCGCCGCTGACCGTGCGGCGCACGGCGTCGTGGCTGCTTGCGCGGCCGTCGATGGACAGCACGACGTTGTCCATGTTGGCGTTGATGTAGGCGATTTTATCGTCGTCGAGCAGCAGCCCGTTGGTCGTCAGTGTGAAGCGGAACACCTTATTCGTTGCGGCGGCGCGTTGGCGCGCGTAGTCGACCGTGCCGGTAACCGTATCCCACGCCATCAGCGGCTCGCCGCCAAAGAAATCGATTTCCAAGTGTTTGCGGTTGGCCGAGTGCGCCAGCAAAAAGTCGACGGCGTCGCGCGCCGTTTGCGCGTCCATCAGGCCGCGTCCGGCGCCAAAGGCACCTGTGCCGGCAAAGCAGTAGTCACAGCGCAGGTTGCAGTCGTGCGCGACGTGCAGGCACATCGCTTTAATCACGCCGGTGGGCGCCTTTTGCAGCACGCGCTGCTCGGGCGTGAATAACTGGCCGTCTTGCTGCAATTGGTACAGCTGGCGCCAGATTTCGCGACCCTCCTCGCCTGCTTGCGCTAGCACGGCGTCGGGGCAGTCGGGCGTCATGGGTGCTTGCACCAGAGCCAGTACACGGCGCGTGTCGTCGTCGATGCGGTGCAGCGCGCCGCTCTCGGTGTCGAACAGCAACGTGGCGTTGTTGAGGGTAAATATATGGGTCATGGCGGCGTCTCCTTGTCTGGCGTTATGCGGCAATGTGAATAATTATGCAGAGCGTTGCATGAATGCATAAATGAGAATAAAGGACGGGCGGAGCGCAGCTGAGTGCACTCCGCCCGCGTTGTGTTGCCTTAGCGGTCTTTGTTTTCGCAATCCTGATTGGCGACGGTGCAGCTGGTTTTGCAGGCCGACTGGCACGACGCCTGGCATTCGCCGCAGCCGCCCTTTTGGGCCGAAGCCTTGAGGCTGCCCTGGCTGATGGTTTCGATATGCTTCACGGTGTTCACCTCTTTTTGTGCAGTTTTCGTTTGTTTGGCTTTACGGTGGACAAAACGCCGCCCGCGATGCCGCCGCCTAGTACGGCGAGCAGGATGGGCAGGCTGTTTTGCGCCGGACTCAGGCGCGTGAACAGCACGGCGCCCAATAGATAGAGCATGAAAAACAACGCCAACGCCGCGGCGGCGCTGAGCCACAGTCGTCCCCCGCTCTGGCCCTTGACGGCGCGCAGCCCGGTCAGCAGCCCGCCCAGCAGGCAGGAGCAGACGGCTACGGTCGACACGGCGCCTTGCGGCAGCAGCCCGATGCTGAGCAGCAGCGCTGACAGCAGCACGAGCAGCAGTGTGATGATTAGGCCGAAAATGCCGCTTTTGAGTATGTGGATGACCAGTGTTTTGGCCTGTGCGTTGGGCTCGGTGTTTTGTTTGGCCATGGATAACCCTCCTCTGCAAACCTCGGTACAAGGTATGCGGTGGCGGGCTGCAAAAGAACAGCTTGGGTTAGCGCGTCTGGTCGGTAATCTGCTGACCCTTGTCGGCGATGGCCCAGCGCATGACGGTGAGCTTGGTGCGGTCGGTGCCGGTCTCGATGACGACCGAGTCGTCCTTGATTTGAATGACGCGGCCGACAATGCCGCCGCTGGTGGTGATGGTGTCACCGACAATCAGCTGGTTGAGCATCTCGACGCGCTGTTTTTTGCGCTTCTTCTCGGGGCGAATGATGAGGAAATAGAACACCAAAATCATGGGCACGATGATAATGCCCATTTGCAGCAGGCCGTCGGTCATGCTGGGCTGCTTCGGCGCGTCTGTGGCGGCCGGCGCGGCTGTTGTGGTGAGGGATAGTAGCCATTGTGTCATGTGGTTATCTCAACTCCTTTCGGATTATTATAAACAGCTTGGCTCTTTTTTGCAAGTGTTAAATGCGGCGGTCGAGCGTAACGGCGTGTCGGGCGCGGAAATCCTGGAAGCTGCCGTCGTCGAGCGACTGGCGAATCAGCGTCATCAGGCGGTTGTAGAAGTAGAGGTTGTGCATGACGCACAGGCGCAGGCCGAGCAATTCGCCCGACTTGAGCAGGTGGCGCAGGTAGGCGCGGCTGAAGTGCCGGCAGGTTGGGCAGTTGCAGCCTTGCTCGATGGGCGCTTGGTCGTCCTTGTATTTTTCGTTGTGCAGATTGAACCGCCCCTGCCATGTTTGCAGGTGGCCGTGGCGTGCATTGCGCGCCGGCATGACGCAGTCGAACATATCGATGCCGCGCGCGACGCCCTCGATGATGTTGCCGGGCGTGCCGACGCCCATGAGGTAGCGCGGCTTGTTGTCGGGCATATGCGGCACAACGGCGTCTAGTACGGCGTACATCTGCTCGGTCGGCTCGCCGACCGCCAGCCCGCCCACGGCGTAGCCAGGCAGGTCGAGCGCCGCGATTTGCTGCATATGCTCGATGCGAATGTCCTCGTACACACCGCCTTGGTTGATGCCGAACAGCTGGCGTTGGTGGCTGTGGCGCGGGTCGCCGGTTTGCCACTGCGCTTTGCAGCGCTGTAGCCAGCGCGTGGTGCGCTCGGCGCTGCGGGC
>JAVBPM010000035.1:0-20499 GCA_031549605.1 Oscillospiraceae bacterium
ATCGTACTGTTGCTGATGTTAATCAGATTGGTGTTGCCGCGCACGGTTGAGAAATAGAAGTCTTTGTAGTCGATGGGGACGTATAATATCCCCCGCCCTATCATACTGGCCAGCACTTCAACATACGAGCCACCGGCAAAGGGTGCGTTGGTCGGGTATGTATCGCCGTAGGCAAAGGCTGGTACAGTTAGCCACAACGCCAGCGCTGCCGTAAGTATTGTTTTCTTCATGCTACCCTGCCCGCCTTACCAATTGATTGATGAGAATGCCGAGGACGATAACCGCGCCGATGACAACGAGAACGGACACACCGGGCACGATTTCAAGGTTGGTAAGCAGCCCGAAAAAGTCAATCACACGGTCTACAAACCAGTTAATAATCTGCATCATGCTTTACCCTGCCTTCCCAGTAACAAAAAGGTGATGCTGACCATCACGGCAGCTAAGGCAAACGCAGACACCAGCGGCGGCAAATGACTGATAGCCGAAATGAGAAAGGACAAACCTACGGGTATCAGCTTCAAGAGCGTAAACAAACCCTCTACCACCATGACTATCAGATTGATAATCATTTTGAAGAAGTCGATTACTTGACCGAAGAATGAAAACATAGGCTAGCCCTCGTCTGTATCGCTATCAGCGCGGCCACGGTCAGCTTTGGGCGTGTGGCGTGAGCGTGTGCCCATGCCGATAATCATCCTGGCTAAACCGAGCAGGAGCGTCAGCACAAGCACCATCAACCAAATGCCAAGCTTGTCCACAATGCGATTGAAAATGCCACCGACAAAGGAAAAGCCACTAGCGAACGCCGACAGGTTTAGATTAAAGTCCACATTCTTCAACGCATCGCCAGTAGCGTCGAACATAGCACCCTCGCCGTCACCGACACCGCTCATGCTGCCATTGGCACCGTCCAGCCCCGAGCCGTATCCGGGGTCGGGGTCGTCGCCATTTTGAAGCCAGTCAAGCGTAGGGTCTTTAGTCGGCGGTATGGGTGGCGTAGGTGGCGGCGGCTCCTCGCCGGCACCTACAAGAAACTGAATGGAATCAGATATAGTGCGCGTGCCATCAGTGGCAGTAAATGTAAACTTCCACACACCGGGAATGTCCATCAGAAAAGAGCCAGCAGTTTCCGTGCCTGTCGTTGTAAAATTTTGAGGTTCTTGCCCTTCAATTTCAAGCAGAGTATCAATTTTCTGAATAAGCAGCGGCGGCTTTGCCCTTGCCCAGAAATCCACATAAGTACCAATCTCAAGGTTAGGTGCTGAATATCCACATTCAATTGACATAGTGTCATCGAAATTCAATTCAAGTGTTCTACAGTTGTCAAACGCAGGACTGTGTTCCTCAACGCGCGAACCATTAGAAGCGACAACAAGGGTATTTACATACAGCACCCGCTCAATCATATAATCGTATGGCGGGTCAAAGTCAACATTAGCACCAATGCAAACAGCCGAACTTGCGCCAGACAACAACTCCCAATTTGCAGGTCTTGTACCGTCCGCTGCAATTGGGTAGTTGTAGCGAATGACATTCGAGTTAGGCACTACAGTAAACCACCATAAGCCTTGAGCGTTAGTCTGAAGGCCAACACAGTCAGGACTTTTCATGTAATAAAGCCTGTAGAAACGGCTACCGGTTTTGTTTCGGTACAAAAGCAGCCAAACAACAGGATAATTAGGGTCTTGCATCGGAAGGTCGGGCAAATAGAAAATGTTATTACCGTCCTTATGCACAGTAGCGGCGGACGCATGAGGGGATACCACGACACACAGGGTAACGACCAGCACAGTGCAGGTCAGTAGCGCAATCACCCTTTTCATGGTATCCCCTCCTAGGCTATCTAAGTTTTTCATACATGGCCGTAACCATCTGCCGGACGGTTAGGCCATTGCGCAGTTGATTGCGCTTGATGCGAAATACGCGCCGCCAGTACTTGCTTTCAAAGGTGTCACAGTCCAGCACCGGTTGAGTGTTTTTTGTCAGACATAGGTGACAGTGAAACAGCAGTGTTTTATGACGGCAGCGGCGCAGGTTGCATACGCGACAGATGCAAGCGTAGCATGAGCCACACCACACCATATGATGCGTTGCGTCAATGGCGCTTTTTCGTGACCGCACGGATGAGCACCCCCAGCATTCTTGACAGTATGTACTTAAAAAGATACAATACCTCTCTGAGGATACGCATATTAGGCAACCGGCGACACGGCTTCAACTTTGCCGTACTTGTTGTACAGCAGCATCACGTTCATGCCCGGCTTCAGCTCCGGCAGTTGGATGCGGTCAGGCACAAAAGCCTTGTCGCACATGACGCCCAGCATGTCCTTGCCGGGGTACGAGAAGTAAAGGGACGTGCCCCTCACCTCTTTGCCATCTTTCGTGTCGAAGGCAGTCCGACGGATACCCATAATTGTGCACTTGTCCATTTTCATGCTCCTTTCAGCTTATATACAAAATGACCCCAGTTTCGATTTCTGGACTCACACAACCGGCATGACAGGTCGGTCAGCTGTGACGCTCTCACGCGCCCTAGATAGCGGCCTAAGCTATTGTAGAGATTACAGCGGCCAGTGCAGCCGTCTTTGACAATGTACGCCCCATTACGCAGATGCGCAACGACGTCATCATTGGTCAGTGCTGTCATAGTACTGTTTGTTACGCTTCTCAGCGTGTTTCAGCAGCAGGATGATAGCCCACACCAGCGCGGCTAGGAACGACAGGCCGAGGAAGGCTTTACAGATTAGTAAGATTGTCATTATCGTCACCACTTTCACCAAGCGCCCAAGCGTTAAATAAAGTAAATAATACAAGGCTTGTAATAAGGTTAAAAAGCAAAAGAAACAAACACACAACTTCGAACCACGACATTTTTTCATCCTTCCTGTTCGGGTCTATCTAACCCTGTGAGGATAGTATACTCCAATATTGAAGAATGTCAATAGTTTTTCTCTTAAATTAGATATTTTATTGAGGTGACAAAATGGATACGATTGGACAGAGACTAAAGCACATCAGAACCGCACAAAAACTCACTCAGCAAGCGGTTTACGAAGCAACTGGAATATCAACGGGTAACCTAAGTGGAATAGAGAACGGGAGCAGTGAACCGTCAGCCAAAGCATTAGTGGCGCTATGTAAATTCTTCAATATTAGCGCAGACTACATACTGTTCGGGGACAATGCCACAACCGCCTATACCCCCGACGAGGTCAGCATCATCAGCAACTACCGCAAGCTATCACCCAAGCAACAGGCATCACTACAGCGCTACATATCCGACATGGCAGCCGACGACCCAAAGACCACATCATCAGAAAAGAGGGCAACGTAATCTATGTATCGTTTGACCCATAACATCAGAGATGAAGAAACAACCATTATCGCATGTATTGTAATGTTCTTTGTTATGGTATTCTTCTTCAGCAGGGTGGCTATCAAATGGATGCGGCGTTGGGAAGCTAAAAAGGCAAAGCGAAAACAGAATATCTACTATGCACCGCAGCATCCCGATACACACTTTGACTTCACAAGCTACGGCACGCACCCCGACGCACACTTGGACCCGTCGGAACAGCCCTTACAAGATGCCAATCCATTACATTACGATGACCTACCCTACAGGACAAAGCAGTACATTTTCAGCACAACAGAGTTCAAGTTTTATGAAACACTGTTGGCTGCGCTCGGTGGTCATGCCATCATCTGCCCCAAAATAGGCATCAAGGATTTTATTGACATCACCACAAAAGTACCCAAGCAGAAAGAATTTTTCTTTCGCAAGATAGCGCAAAAACACATCGACTTTTTGCTATGTGACCCAGCAACAATGAAACCCATCTGCGGCATTGAACTAGACGACGGCAGTCACAAGCAACCCGAAGTCATGGAGCGCGACGCCTTTGTAAACAACGCCTACCGAAGCGCAGGCATACCGCTAGTAAGATTCAGCGCCAAACCGTATTACGACCAGCAAGCAATCAAGGAGGCACTGTCAAAGCATATTCCAGCGCTAAAACCAGCACCGAAGCCACAACCAACAGACGACGACATACTGGCAGAACTAATTGGAATTAACTAACACAAAAGAGGGGCTATCCCCTCTTTTTTACTTTTCTAGTAACACTTTACAAACCTTTGGGCAAAGTCTTTATTTTGTATAATTGCTAGTAAATTAATCCCAGCACTCCCCGCGCAGCGCCTACAACAAACGCCGGCGCCAGACCGGCCTACTTGGCGATCGGGCGCCGGGTGCTTTGGCTCAGGTCACGCGGTACAGAGAGCCAATGCGTGTGATGTGTGCTTCTACCTTGATGTCCAGCTCTGCCTGTTGCACCGCTTGGCTCCAGTTGTCGACTAGCTTGTAGTACGCGTCCGGCTCGTCGGCGTGCAGCGCGCGCGCGAAGCCGAAGATGTCGCAGCCCTCGCGCCGGACAATGCGATCTACCGACGTCTGCATCTGGCGCCGCACCTCTGCCTGATACGCCTCGTCCATTTTTTTGAGTTCGGTCTCGTCCAGCTCGCGTTGCTCGCCGTCAATTTCCACGAGAAAGCCCCCCTGCTCCATCCGCAAGTGCAGCACCAGCCGCTCATTTTCGTAGCTGGCCCGCACCGAAACGCTGCGATCCAGCGTCTGCACTGAAATATTTGTCTGTTCATCCGAGCGCGCCACCACAATGTCCTGCCCGTCCTGCGACAAAATCTGTGAAGCCGGCATACTCACCTCAAGCGGCACCATGCCCACATAGCTGCTGTCGCGAAACAACGCGCCGCCGCAAATTTTCAGGCTGTCGTTGCTGCCCTTACTCTCTTCAGCCTTGGGGTCACCCGTCTCCTTTCGCAACACCGGCAGCATAAAACTGTAGGGTTCTTCGTTTAACCCCACCATTAAATCCAGCCCGGTGCTGAGTTTTAGATAGCCCGCCTTTTCGTTCAGCCGCCCCAGCGTCTCCAGCGCCGCAATCGGATTAACGGCGTTGTTGACGCTGCTGATCATGGCGTCCTTGACATCGCCTTCAAAGGCAAAGATAAGCACACTCAGCCGGGTCTGGTAGAACCGCCCGTAAAAGCAGAGAACGTCCGACAGACTGTGCGACAACACATCACGACTCAGCACCACCACGCGATTGCGCGACAAATCGAGGCGACGCGGCGTACTCAGCTGCGCGTTGTGGATGGCGTCAGCGACACTCTTGCCCTCGCTTTTCAGCACGTTGTCGATGGCACCCTGCGGCTCCTCGGGCGCGCCGCTGGTATCGCCGGGGTTAAAAATATTGAGATAAACAGTGTACCGACCCTCCTTAAAATCTATGGAAATGCCCTGAACGTATAGATTGTCGCTAATCTGGTGCATTGTGCAGCCGCACAGCGTCAACAAGAGGGCGGCTGCGACGGCGACGGCGATTGTTCTGGTTGACATGATCCCTTCCCCTTTCGCACGTAATGCAGCACCAGCGCCAGCAACGACACACCGAAGCCAAGCACATAAAACCCAATGGCCAGGTAGGACAGATGAACCTGCACAAGCTGCTGATGCTGACCATAGTCAATGACTGAGCTGACGCCATACAGCGCAACGCCCGTCACCGTGGCGGCCACCTTGGTACTCACCTTTTTGAAAAACTCCCGTACCGCCAGCGCCACGCACAAAATAGCCACACCCGTCTGCATAATCAAGCCGGTCAGCCAAATGGCGGTGTGTACAATGTCCAACCGGAAGAAAAAGAGGTCATCCCGCAGCGCCGACAGCGTGTAAACGGGGTAAATCAGCAGCAGCAAAAAGCGCCCAAACACAGCAATCATTAACAAGCCCATTACCGTGCTCAGCAAGAGGCTAAAGCCGGTGTAGGCTGCGACCGGCTTAAAAATCGGACCTTTGATATTGGGCAACAGCACAAACAGCATCACAAGCGAAGCATTGCGCGCCGCACCGACGACAACATAGCGCTTCCACTGCGATAAATCGGGCTCAAACGGCAACAGCCTGTGGAAATCAGCCAGCTTCCACGTCAGCACCAACAGCAGCGCAAACGACAGCCAGATAACCACAACCAGCACCGTTGACGTGCGACCGATGGCCTCAATGCCGCTACACGCCACAACAATACCGGTCACCAGAATCAGCAGCGAGATGAGCTCAATCGGCAGGTTTGGCTCGACCGAATTGGCAACAAAGGTGACAAACTGCGCGTTGTAGGCGCTGCTCGTCAACAAAAAGTAGCCAATCAGTGCCACCGCCACCAACGCCGCGACCGGCGTGCCCGCCGTGCGCCGCAACACCTGCAACACATTCTCCTCGGGCGCCGCCTTGTGCAGCAGCATCAGCGGCAGCAGCAGCACAAACACCAACAGGTTCTGCGCCACCATGTAGAGCACAAACGAAGCATTCAGCTCCTCAACCGGTGCAAAGGCCAAACTGTCAACCACCAGCGCGCCCAACCGCGTGGTCAACAGCACACAAACCAGCTGCTTGCCACTGATGCGCTTCATGTTTTCATTCATGGACTGTCACTGCTCCCCGTCATGTCTGTGGGCAACACACTGCCCTTGCTCAGCTCGCGCCAATTGGCACGGTAAAGCGTGTCGCGCTGCCCTTTCAAGTCAAAGGGCACCATCGGCGCCATAAACGGCACGCCAAACTCACCGACACTCGTCATGCCCATCAGCGTAATGACAAACAACATCGTAATGCCGTAAATTCCCGCCAACCCGCCTGCAATGATATAAAACAACCGCATAACGCTCAGCGGTTCGTACATACCCGGCACGACAAAGCTGCCAACGGCGGTAATGGCGACAATCAGCACCATTGGCGCCGTCAAGAGTCCCGCCTTGACAGCCGCATCGCCCAGTATCAGTGCACCGACAATGCTGACCGCGCCGCCAATGGCCTTGGGCATCCGCACCCCCGCCTCGCGAATGATTTCAAAGATAATATGAATCATCAGCGCCTCGACCATCAGCGGAAAGGGCGTCTTGGCATCGCTACGCGCAATCAGCGTCAACAAGCTGTCGGGAAACAGGTCGGGGTGATAGGTGCCCATCGCCACATAGGTGCCGGGCAGCAGCAACGTAATGAAAAACGTGACAAACTTCAGCGTCCGCATAAACAGCCCATAGTAAGGCGGATAGGCGTAGTCGTCCACCGTCTGAAAATTCTCGTGAAACAGCTTGGGCACATACAGCGCCACCGGCGTGCCGTTGACCATAATGCCGACGCGGCCCTCACACAGCTTGCTGAGCAGCACGTCGGGTCGCTCCGTCTTGCCGACGGGGCGGTAAAACACCTTGGGCTTGCGCGTTAAAAAGGCGTTGAGGTGCGTGGCGTCCATCAGCAGCGGCATAGTAACGCTCTTGAGCCGCTCCTTGACCTGATCTACCAGGCCCGCCGGCGTAATGCCGTCGAGGTAGACAATGGCCACACGCGTGCGGCTGCGCGCCCCTATGGTGACAAAATCAAAGTGCAGCCCATGGTCGGACATGCGGCGGCGCAGCATGGTGATATTGAGGTTCAGCACCTCGGTAAAGGCCTCCTTGCTGCCGTTGATGCTGACCTCATTTTCGCTCTCTGCCAGCCCGCGAAAGGGAAACCCCTGCAAGCCCATCATCAGGCAGTGGTCACTACCCTCGCACAGCAGCATTAAAAAGCCACCGCTCATCATGTCCAGCGCGCTGGGCAGACTGTCGATGTCAAAGCAGTCGGTCGTTGATATCACATTGGTCTGCAAATACTGCAGCAGCTTGCTGCCTGTCAGCTGCGTGTCGGGCAATGCCAGCAGCGGCGCAATGACCCCCATCGACACGACCTCCTTGGCCAGCATACCGTCCAGCGACACCATCGCCATGCCCTGCCCTGCCACGACCAACGGCCGCACCAGCAGCTCGCTCGAGTCGCGATAGAGCGACTTGAGCAGCCCGATATTGTCGGCCAGCTTGTACTTAAACCGTTGCGGCACATCAGGTGTCAAAGTCTCCGGCTTTACAGTCTCGGGCTCCATTTTTTGCAAAAGCTTCTTAAACATACATACCCCCACAACCGCCAACAGCCTGCGGTTTGACGCTTGCCGCTAGTATGCCCTGCCCCGTTACCGTCTATGTGTCTGCATTTTGCCGAAACTGTTCACAATTTGTTTACACAATGACGATTGACGCGCCACCCATTTGTGTGGATAATAGTACCGACCGACCAGTCGGTCGGTTTTAGGCAACGGTCGGCGCTAAGGCTCTTGCCTCTTATCCATCACACATTAAAAAGGAGAAAGCCCATGTTTCCAAAATTTAGTGTACGCCGTCCGTACACCATCATCGTGGCCATTGTACTGGTCCTTGCGCTGGGTGTTGTCACCCTGACGCGCATGAAAACCAGCCTCATTCCCGACATGAACCTGCCCTACGCCATCGTGCTGGCCGTCGACCCCGGCGCCTCGCCCGAGGAGGTTGAGCTGCAGGTCACAACCCCCATCGAAGAATCGCTGTCAACACTGTCCAACCTCAAAATGCTGTCCAGCCGCTCGATGGACAACATCAGCATGGTGACCATGGAGTTCACCGATACCACCAACATGGACAGCGCACTCATCGAAATCCGCGAAAAGCTGAGCATGGCGCAAAACAGCCTGCCCGACAGCGTCGCGTCCCCCACCATCCTCAAAATTAACCCCAATATGATGCCGGTCATGGCGCTCAGCGTCAGCTATACCGACACCGAGGATCTGGGCGAAATCTCACAGCGCATTACCAACGACATCCTGCCCCAGCTGCAAAGCGTTGAGGGCGTCGCCAGTGCGACGGGCGCCGGACTGATTGAGCGCGCCGTGCACGTTGTCATCAGTGACGAGAAAATCAACGCGCTGACCAAGCAAATCACCGACGCCATGACCGCGCAAATGCAGCAGCAAATGCAGCAGGCCGCCGAAGCGCTGACCCAGCAAATGGTCGCCAGCGGTGATGCGGTGCTGCAGGCCGACGGTACGCTGGTCGGCCGCGACGGCCAACCCATCGACATCATGAAGCTGGTGCAAGAGCAGATGAGCGGCGACCAAGAGGGTCAAACCGGCGACCAAGCCGGCGAGCAGACGCTTGACCTCAAAAGCCAGCTCAGCCGTGACACCATCGTCAAGCTGCTGCAAGCCAACAACTTTAATATGCCCAACGGCACCATTGCCGACGGCGACAAATCCTACCTCGTACGCACCGGTGACAAAATGACCAGCTACGAGCAGGTGCGCGATATGCCGCTGATGAAAATCGGCGACATGGACATCAAGCTGTCCGACGTTGCCGACGTCGCGCTGACCGACAACAGCAAAGACACCTTTGCCATGGTCAACGGCAGCCGCTCGGTTATGATGACCCTGCAAGCCGCCAGCGAATACTCCACCAGCGAGGTCACGCACGCCGTCCACGACCGCATCGCCGAGCTCAAAGCCGACGACCCCAACCTCAAGGTCGACGTGCTGATGGACCAGGGCGAATACGTCGACATCGTCGTCGACTCGGTGCTCAGCAACCTGCTCATCGGCGGTCTGCTGGCCATCCTCATTCTCTTTATCTTCCTGCACGACTTCAAGCTGACCATTGTCATCGCGCTGTCCATTCCGCTCAGCGTCATGGTGGCACTGGTGGGCATGTACTTCTCCGGCGTGTCGATGAACATCATCTCGATGTCAGGTCTGGCGCTGGGCGTCGGTATGCTGGTCGACAACAGCGTTGTTGTTATTGAAAATATCTACCGAATGCGAAACGAGGGCTTACCCGCTCGCAAGGCGGCCGTCCACGGCGCCAAGCAGGTCACCGGCGCGATTTTCGCCTCCACGCTGACAACCATCGGCGTCTTTGCGCCCATCATCTTTGTGCAGGGCATCACACGCCAGCTCTTCGCCGACATGGCGCTGACCATCGCCTACTCGCTGCTGGCCAGCCTGTTGGTGTCGCTGACCTTCGTGCCCATGATTACCTCGGGCGCGCTGCGCAACCAAAAGGAAAAGAAGCACGCCATTCTCGACGCGACGCAGCGCGGCTACGCCAAGGCCATGCGTTGGGTGCTCAAGCACAAGCTAATCACCGTCTGCATCCCGCTGGTTTTACTCATAGTCACCGGCCTGTTTGTCGTCAAGCAGGGCGCGTCGTTCATGCCCACCATGGAGTCGCCGCAGATGAACATTACCCTGGAAATGCCCGACGGCGCCACGTTTGAAGAAGCCACCGCCACCGCCGAGGAGGCCATGAAGCGCATCGGCACCATTGAAAACGTAGAGACCGTCGGCGGCACCATGGGCGGCCAGATGGCCATGATGGGCTCGATGGTCGGCATCTCGGGCCGCGGCGGCAGCTATGACCAGTTCACCGTCTACGTGCTGCTTGACGACACAAAGAATATTGACAACGACTTTATCGGCAAGGAAATCGAGCGGCTGACCGCCGACCTTGACTGCGAGGTGCAGGTCACCAGCGAGAGCGACCAGATGTCGATGCTGACCGGCCCGCCCGTCAACGTGCGCATCACCGGCATTGAGATTGACCAAATGCGCAAAATCAGCGACGACGTCACCGCCCTGATGACCCAAAACGCCGACCTGACCGAGATTCAATCGGGCTTTGAGGAGGGCGAAGGCACGCCCGAGCTGCGCATCATGGTCGACAAGCAAAAGAGCATGGCCGTCGGTCTGTCCGTCGCGCAGGTCTATATGCAGGTCGCCGAGCTAATGAGCACCGACGAGGACGCCACCACCATCATTGAAAACGGCGAGGCGCTGCTGGTCAGCGTCGCTGACCGCGCCGCGACCGATGTCGGCAAATCCGATATCGAAAAGCTCAAGCTGACCTCCCCGACCGGCGGCACGGTAGCACTCACCGACGTGGCCACCATCTCCGAGGCGCCGGGCGTCGGCACCATCAACCACGAACGCAGCTCACGCGTCAGCTACGTGCAGGCCAAGCCGGTTGAGGGCAAGAATGTCAAGCTGGTCAACGACGAGCTGGCCAAGCAGCTGGACGAGTATCGCAAGACGCTGCCCGCCGGCTACACGCTGACACTCGAGGGTGAAAACGCCGCGATTAACAGCACCTTCGACGACTTGTTCCTGCTGATGGCGCTGGCCGTTCTGATTATCTTCTGCATCATGGTCGCACAGTTCCAGTCGTTCAAAGCGCCCTTCATCGTGCTGTTCACCATTCCGCTCGCGTTCACCGGCGCGTTTGCCGCGCTGCTGCTGTTCGGCATGGAAATCAGCGTTGTCGCCATGGTCGGCCTTGTGCTGCTGGCCGGCGTTGTCGTCAACAACGGCATCGTGCTGGTCGACTATATCAACATTCTGCGCCACAGCGGCATGAGCAAGGAAGACGCGATAATCCAGGCCGGTCAGACGCGTATGCGCCCCATTCTGATCACCGCGCTGACCACCATCATCGCCATGAGCACCATGATGTTTGGCATGGGCACCGGCACCGCTATGGTGCAGCCGATGGCCATCACCAGCGTCGGCGGTCTGCTCTACGCCACACTGATGACGCTCTTCATCGTACCCGCCATCTACGCCGGTTTCTTCCGCAAGGAAAAGCTCAAGACCTTCGACATTGAAGAGGTCGACGAGGAAATCAAGAACCTGGTGGACGACCATGTCTGACGCCAAGAAACTGGCGGCCTACGAAGCGGTACTCGCCCTCATTTCTGAGGGCGTACCGCCCGCGGAAATCAAGGTGGCTGACGTGGCCGCGCGCGCCGGCATCGGCAAGGGCACGGTCTACGAGTTCACCGACTCCAAAGAACAGCTCATCGCCGACGCCATGCTCTACGCCATGGGGCAAGCGCTTAGCCAGTTTGAGGAACGACTGGCTAAGCACACCGACTACCACGCCAAGCTTCATGCCATGGTGCGGCTAATCCTCGAGTTTGTCCAGCACAACATCCCGCTGGCCCAGCAACTGCTGATGGCCGGCAATACCTGCGGCCTCCAGTTTGAAACGCTGCGCCGCGACACCGCGCTGTCGGCCGGCTACGAGCGGCTGGTCGACAACATCGTCGCGATGGGCCTTGCCGAGGGCAAGCTAACCCGTCGCCAGCACCCGTTCATACAGCGCTCGGCCGCCTACGGCATCGCCGTCCAGTGCATTCTGTTTACCATGGACCGCGACGTGTTATACGCCTCGCTGAGCGAGGACGAGGTAGTCGCCATGGTGTGCGAAATATTTCAAAAAACCATAACCTGAGCCAACAAGGGAGAACGTCGTCGTTCTCCCTTGTTTCTTATCACTTTTATTGACACTGCACCCGAAAAACGGTATACTAAACCATACGGTTGCGAGGTGATGTCAATGAAACGCAAGGTTCGGAACCTATCGCCGCTGGAAATCGTCTGTATATTGGTGATTTTGTTTTCACTTGCCGCGTATGGCCTGCCGTCTCTGCTCAAGGTCGCCAGCGGCGCCGACGTATCGACGGAGCAAACCAAGGTGCTGCAGCTGGCCAAAATGATACCCACGCTGTTCGACAGCGACCTCATCCGCATCGCACCCGACGCCGAGCTATCGCAGCCCTACGCCGAAATCAACATCTGGCGCCTGCGCGACGACTGTCTGCAATTTTCCGGCGGTCAGGACATCTTCCAGCTCAGGCAATCTGACGGCACATGGCAGCCCGGCTTCTCCGGCTATCGCACGGCCGAATCGCCCGCCGGCGAACTGCTGTCAACGCTGCAACCCATCACCCAGCACTACCTCTCAACATACCGGCTGGTGCGCATCGGCCTTACCCGCGACGGCAGCCTGCTGTTTGTGCAGGGCTGCTACAGCCGCTTCGACAACCGGCCCGACGAGCTGATTTACGGCACTGTACCCGTCTAATTTTTACACAAGGAGCGCTTAACATGGTTGTATTTGCTTGGATTGGAAGTCTGTCTCTGCTCATCATCAACGCGCTCTATATCTTACTTGTGCTTGGCTTTCCCTACGGCGACTTTGTCAACAACGGTAAAGAAAAGGTGCTGTCAACGCGCTCGCGCCTCATCCACGTCGGACTCATCCTCGTGCAGCTGGGCGCCATTCTCGTGCTGCTGCACCTCGGCCACGTCCGCGCATTGCCGTTCTCGGTCTCGCTTGTCCACACGCTGTGCTATATCTTCGCCAGCCTGATGACACTTGAAGCCGTCAGCAACTTTGTCTCGACCAGCAAAAAAGAGAAGGTCTACATGACCACGCTGTCGGTCATTTCGGCCGCCTGTCTCTGGCTTTCCGCCATCTCCGCCATCGGCTAATCCCCGATTGACAAAAAACGACAGCCGGTGTATAATCTATTCAGTTTACATAAGGAGTATACAAACATGAGTTATGAAGCAGTCCATGAGCGTCTTGACAAGATTTTAGCCATACAGGCCAAGCGTGTGGCGGCCATGCGCGAGCAAAGTGACTTTATTGACTACAGCAGCTGCAAGCCGCTGATTATCGGCGTCTGCGGCGGCGACGGCATCGGGCCCGCCATCACGGCGCAAAGCGCCCGCGTACTCAAGCATATTCTCAAAGATGAGATTGCCGCCGGCCAAATCGAGTTCCGCGATATCGAGGGTCTGACCATTGAGAACCGCGTTGCCTGCAACCAGCCCATTCCCGACGCAGTGCTGGCCGAGCTGCGCGCCTGCCACGTCATTCTCAAGGGTCCCACCACCACGCCGCGCGCCGGTGACCCGTGGCCCAACATTGAGAGCGCCAACGTCGCCATGCGCAAGGAGCTTGACCTGTTTGCCAACGTCCGTCCCGTCAAGGTGCCCGACCAGGGCATCGACTGGGTCTTTTTCCGCGAGAACACCGAAGGCTCGTACGCCGTCGGTAGCTTGGGCATCCACGCCGACGACGACATTGCCGTCGACTTCTGCATCACCACCACCGGCGGCACCGAGCGCATCGCCCGACTCGCCTTTGAGCACGCCAAGAAAACGGGCCGCAAGCGCGTCACCGCCGTTACCAAGGCCAACGTCATCAAAACGACTGACGGCAAATTCCTCAACATCTGCGAGAACATGGCCAAAGAGTACCCCGAGCTGGCCTTTGACGAGTGGTTCATCGACATCATGACCGCCAAGCTGGTCGACGCCAAGCGCCGCACCGCGTTTGAGGTCTTTGTGCTGCCCAATCTCTACGGCGACATCCTCACCGACGAGGCCGCCGAATTCCAGGGCGGCGTCGGCACAGCCGGCAGCGCCAACCTCGGCAAGCGCTACGCCATGTTCGAGGCCATCCACGGCAGCGCGCCGCGCATGGTCACCGAGGGCCGCGACATCTACGCCGACCCCTGCTCCATGCTGCGCGCGTCGGTCATGCTGCTCGAACACATCGGCAAGCTGGAGCAGGCCGCCAAGCTGGAAAAAGCGCTCAACTTCTGTATGTATGAAGATAAAAAGCTAACCATTACCGGACGCGACACCGGCGCCACCACAGCCGCGTTCGCCGACTACGTCATGGCGCAGCTGTAATGAAACGACTGGCAAAAAACTGCATCAGCCTGACACTGGCACTCGCCTTGCTCGCCGGTGTCTTTAGCGCGTCGGCCACCTCCTCCGACCCGGCCGTCACCCGCAGTTATTTTGAAGACGTCTATATGCAGCGTGTCAAAACCAAGGTTATCAACAACCTGCAAACCGCGCTGGGCAATAAGAAAAACACCCTTATCAAAAATATGGACCAGCGACTGGCAAGTCTCACCGGTGGCAATCTGACCGAAATTGTCAAGGGCACTATCGCCTCGTCGACCTACCTCAGCATGGACAGCGCGCACCAAATCAACACCTTTGCCTCCTTAAAGTCGTCGGTGTATGTCGGCGGCGGCATGACGCTGCGCGTCATGAGCGGTTCGACGGTTATACTGGTCAGCGGCTACGCGCGGCTGGTCAATGCCGCCATCGACCTGACTGAGGGCGTTGTGCAAACGAGCGGCACCTCCATGCGCAGCAACCACGCCTACCTCTCCATCAACGGCGGCCGTATGAGCGCCAGCGCGGGCGCCACCTACCGCATCGACGGCTCCTACAGCCTCGTCAACACCTACATTCCCACCTACACTTCGCTGGCCGACGCACTCAAGAAGCTCAAGCTGTTTTACGGCAGCGATGTCGGCTATGAACTTGAACGCGCACCCTCGCGCCTTGAAAGCTTGGTGATGCTCATCCGCTTGCTGGGCAAAGAAAAAGAGGCGCTTGCCTACACCGGTAGCCACCCCTTTACCGACGTGCCCAACTGGGCCAGCCGCTATGTCGCCTACGCCTACAAACAAGGCATCGCCGGCGGCAAGAGCAAGACCCGTTTTGGCGGCGACGACCTCTGTACCTCCACCGAATACACCTGTTTTGTGCTACGCGCGCTCGGCTACAGCGAAAGAGCCGACAAATACCTGTGGAGCGAATCTACCTACTTTGCGCAAAAAATCGGCCTGTACAACGCCAAAGAAATGTCTGTCTGCCGTCGCACCTTTATGCGCGACCACCTTGTCTACCTCAGCTTCTACGCACTGCCGTTCAAGCTTAAGGGCACCAACCGTCCGCTGCAACAACAGCTGATTGACAACCGCGTCTTTACATTGCAGCAAGCCACCACCGCGCTGTCGCAAATCACCGTCAAGCGCATGCGCTAAGAGTTAATCAAAACGGCGGCCGGGTAAACCCGGCCGCCGTTTAATTGTACTCCGGCCTACGGCTTGGTCACATACGACAAATAGCTGTAGCTGCCGTCGGCGCGCACGCGAATACGCAGCACAGCGCTGCTGATAACGTCCGTCTGCGCGTCGGTACGCTGTACCGCCATCTCAAGCGTGTCATCGTTGACGGCCTTGCACTCGGTCACCACATAGCTGTCGGGCGTACCGGCGCCAAACTGTTGAAACACCAGCTCATTTTCATCCTTGTTATAGCTGCCGATGGTCACCTTACCGGGCGCGAAGGTATGGCCGGCAAACACAGCGTCCAAATACGGCAGCACCGCCTCAACCGGAACGCGGTACTCCTCGCTCTCAATGTCGTAGCTGGCCTGCACCGTGTCGGCGTTGGCGTTGTAGTAGGCGTTGAGCAGCGCGTCGCTGAGAATGTCGCCGACGGCGTTGAACTGTGGCATATAGAACAAAACGGGATCCAAATCGTTGGCAATGCCGTTAAGCTCGTCCTGCGAGCGACCGGCCAAAAAAGCGGCGGCATAGGTCATTTGCGTATTGCCGCTGACAAGAACAGCCGCCGAGGGCGACGCGCTCGGCTCATCCTTAGTGCCGCAGCCGGTCAACAGCAGCGCCGCTCCGACCGCAACCCAAACCCATTTTCTATTCACGCAAAACCCCTCCCCGGCTTTTTGTCCATTTTACCACAGTCGTGCTGTGTAAACAACCCGGCCGCGGCACCAACTCATTGACACAATACGCCAAACCGCGACTTTTCGTCCAAAAAAAACGGCAAAAGCATTGACATTGCAGTGATAAGCCGGTATAATGGCAGTCGCGCCAGAAAAAAACCTTGCCCTTTGCCGCCTAAGCAGAGGGCCATATGTCCAAAAGGAGGTGTCTGATATGGCACAAATCGAAGGAAAGTACGAGACCATTTTCATCCTCGACCCGGCGCTGGGAGAGGAAGCCACCGCTACGCTCGTGGCCAAGTTCAAGACGTTGGTGGAGACCAACGCCACACTGGGCAACGTCGAGGATTGGGGCAAGCGCAAGCTGGCCTACCCCATCAACGACCTCAACGAAGGCTATTACACGCTGATGACCTTCAGCTCGAAGCCCGATTTCCCCGCCGAACTCGATCGTATCTACCACATCACTGACGGCGTCATGCGTTCGCTGATCATCGCCGTCGAGTAGAGGGTGCGTCCATGCTGAACAAGTGCATTTTGATGGGTCGACTGACCAAGGACCCGGTTCTGCGCAGCACCAACTCCGGCAAATCGGTGGCCGGCTTTACCATCGCCGTTGACCGCGACTTTGTGCGCGCCGGCGAGGAAAAGCAGACCGACTTCATCGACATCACCTGCTGGGATCGGCAGGCCGACTTCTGCGCCAAGTACTTTACCAAGGGTATGCTGGTGGCACTGGCCGGCCGCTTGCAGCAGCGTCACTGGGAGGACAAGGACGGCAACAAGCGCGTCAGCTACGAAGTCATTGCCAGCGAGGTTCACTTCGCCGAGCGCAAACGTGACGACAGCGGCTACGGCAACGCCTACGCCTCCAACGCGCCCAGCTACGCCAACAACGCACCGGCCCAGCAACAACCGGCCGCCATTGATACGACCGGCTTCACCGAGCTCATGGACGACGACGGCTCCCTGCCGTTCTAAGCCACAGAGCCGGCATTATAAACAAGGAGGAAATCGACATGGAAAGACCCATGAGACCCCGCAAGCGCCGTAAGGTATGCCAATTCTGCGTCGGCAAGGTGCAGCACATCGACTACAAAGATGCTGCCAAGCTGCGCACTTATATGAGCGAACGTGCCAAAATCCTGCCCTGCCGCATGACCGGCACCTGCGCGGCCCATCAGCGTCAGCTGACACTGGCCATCAAGCGCGCCCGTCACATCGCGCTGCTGCCCTACGTCATCGACTAAGCAAAACGACAAAAAAAGTACCGAGCCAGCCGGCTCGGTACTTTTCTCAGCGTGTCAAAAAACTTGTTTTTGGCACGCTGACAGACTGACAAAGAAGTGCGCAGGCAAAGAAACGCTGTCC
Source organism: Oscillospiraceae bacterium (assembly GCA_031549605.1). Lineage (GTDB taxonomy): Bacteria > Bacillota > Clostridia > Oscillospirales > UBA929 > WRAI01. The sequence goes on from JAVBPM010000035.1 coordinate 17,695, forward strand.
GTCGGCGTACGGTGGTACGCTAGGACAGCGTTTCTGCAGCAAGTAAAACCATTGCGGCGCAGCGCGCTTGTCGATGCGCCGCAAAACATACACCGGGAATCAAAACGCCGCCTTTAGTCGCCGTTTTCTCTCTTTTCTGACACTGGTTTTGCGGTGCGCGCTTTTTTGACAGGCTGAAAAGTACCGAGCCAGCCGGCTCGGTACTTTTTCTCTTGTCAGAAGTTATTTAGCCACCGGCACATAGCCCTCGTTTACCATCAGGGTGCGTGCCTGATCGCCCTGCAACCACTCGTACAGAATGCGCGTCGGACTGCCGGCCGGCTCATCCTTGCGAATAGCCACATAAAAGTCGTTGGTAAACGGATAGCTGCCGTTGCCGATGCTCTCGCTTGACGGCGCAACGCCGTCGATAGACAGCAGCTTAATATTGACGTCGTTTTTCATCTGTGAAACGTAGTAATAGACGTTGTAGCCAATGGCGTCGCCGGCGTTGTCATAGGCGGCAATCGACTCCACCAAACCCTCCATGCCCTCAATGACGTACTCGACCGGCGCGTCGGCCATCTCTCTGCCTTTCATCACCAGCTTGTTCATCAGCGTCTGGCTGCCCGACGTGGCATTGCGCTGGAATGCCTTGATTTTCTTGTTCTCGCCGCCGACCTCGTTCCAGTTGGTGATGTCGCCGGTGTAAATCTGTTGCAGCTCGCTGGTTTTAATCCCGTCGGTCTTGTTTTGCTTGTTGACCAAAAACACCAGCGCGTCGCGACCAATGGCCGCCATCTCCAGCTCAACGCCCTTCTCATTTTCCAGCGTCTGCTTGGCGTCATCCGGCATCTCATAGACAATCAGCAAATCAACGCTGTCATTAATGAGATTGGTCCACGCGCTGTTTGTGCCGTTGAACTCCGGCGTGCACTCAGTTCTGTCCTTTTGCAGCAGCACCGCCTTGACCGCCTCAGCCAGCGGAATGGTGGCCGTGCTGCCGTCAATGCGCGGAAAATTCTCCTCATTGAACGTAAAACCGGTGCTGTTGGTAGGTGAAGGTGTCGGCTCGTCTGTCGGCGCCGCCGGATTCGGCGGCGTAGTCGCCTCACCTGTCGCCGTCACGTCAGCCGTAGGAGACACCACCGGACTGGTGGCCTCCGGCGTCTTGCTACAAGCCACCAACAGCAGCAGCCCCAGTAAAACAATCCAAATCTTCTTCATCATTTCTCTCCTTTTCTCATTCAATCATGATCCGGATCAATCGCCTCCGAAATTGCCCATGGGCTCCAGCGACACGCGCAGAATCCAGTTTCCCTCCATGTCCATCAACCCGCCATAGACACCGTCGCTGCACAGCAGCACGCCATTAAAACATTGATAGTAAGGACGCGGCGGCAACGCGGCGTTGCCGTCCTCGTCAAACAGCTCCATCAACAACTGTGTGCCATTGTTATAGCGCAGTATGCCAAACATGCTGCTATCATCCGGCCCGACCCACGTCAGCGTATCGTTTTCGTTCAGCGGCACCGTTTTCTTGACATTGCCGGTGCGCACATCGCGCAGCTCAACCAGCCTGTCGTCATAGTTATAGCACAGTAGCGTATCGCCGCCAATGACACTGTCGGGATTGCGATCCAACACATAGTTAAGCCGCCGACCCTCCGGGTCAATCACCCAAAATTGCGAGTAGCTGTCATTGCTAATCACCTTATAGCCGGCGCTCAGCGTGTACTCACTCGAGTAATCGCGAATTTTCTCATTGTGGATGTCAATGTAATAGCTGCTTTCACCCTTGTTCACCATGGCCTCACCGTCGGAAAACGACTGCGCGCCTTCAAACTGGGGCTCAATAGCCACCGTGCCGTCAAGCGCCATGTAGCCATACAGCCCATTGTCGCCCATAAACACGGCCAACCCACTGTCAATAATCAAGCGCTCTGGACCGGCGGCTATGTCATGCTCCTTGCTCATCAGCAGTGGCCCCAGCAGCTTTGCGCCGCCAAGGTCATAGTAGGTGACGTACCCCTTGCCGTCGACCTCGCTGCTGACGGCCACGCGGTCATTTTTAACGCAAGGCATCTGGTCATAGCGATAGTCCAGCAACAGCTTTCCATTCCAGCCAATCGCGCCCCACTTGCTGCCGTTGTACACGGGAATAGCCTGCAGCTGCTCAAAAAAGTAGGTGTAATAGTACTCGCCCTCCGGCAGCTTTACCTCATAGCTCCACGAGCCGTCGCCGCCGATAAGCGTAAAGCTGCGCTTACCCATAGACTTGTTGCGACTCGCCAGATACACCACCTTGTTGTCGTGTCGCAGCACCGACACTGAGCTGTAGCTGGGGTCACTGATAATCTTGCCGTTCTCATCGGCAAAGCCGTACACACATTGCATTTCCATCAACGGTGAGCCATACATACGGTTAAAATAGGGATACACCTTGCCATAGCCGTTGCGTGCGACAAAGTCGGGCTGCACGTCGGACTCATAGCGCTCCGGCGGCACAACCGGCTGTCGTGTCGGTATCGTCAAGTCATCCGGGTTGACACAAAAAGTCGGGCTGGGTACCGGTGTTTGTGACGGCGCAGCCGTCACCTCGGCAGAGGCTGTCGGCTCCCCCGACGGTGACGACGTCATCGTCGGGCTGGGCGACGCCGCCGGTGAATCTTGCTGCTCTTTGCCCCCGCACGACGCCAGCAGCGCCAACACGCCACACAGTAGCAAACCGACCACGGTTTTCTTCATAGTTGTGCCCTCCTAAAAGAGATACGCGTTGCTCAGCGCCTGCTTTAGCAGCCAGCGACCCGAGCGGTCCATCAATCC
>JAVBPM010000006.1:0-52345 GCA_031549605.1 Oscillospiraceae bacterium
TGGGGTGGTTAGAAATCTGGTGGTATCGGGGTTGGCACGGTCGGCTGTTCGTCAAGGTAGGTGCCGGTGTTCGCCTTTCCGAGATAGACGTCTCCGTGCTCCGGCACGTAGAGGGACCGGTGTTCAAAATGCCACGGGTCCTTGTACTTAAACAGCGTGATGATAAAGGTGTTGTCGTTTAGGTCGTAACCCGGTTCGTACTCGACGCGTTCTTCGGGCGTCATGGCGGCGCTGTGCGACAGTGTTACCTGATAAATGTCGGTGGTAAGCGTGTCAAACAGCGGGCGCTGCTCGTTGTATAGGTAGGCCACCGCCCGATAGAAGAAGGGTTCGTTGGGATTGATCGGGCCGCTGGGGATAAAAGAGATGCTGCGCAGGTACTGGTAGGCCTGCTTCTGCGCTTGGTTCCAGCCAGCCACGGGTTGTGTTGTGATGTCCGGGTCGGGCTGAGAGCCATCGGCGCGCAGCGACAGGCCGTCGTGATCCAGCACGAGCTGACAGCCCTGCGGAAAATCGTCTTGTCCGCTTGCGTCACCGGTGCGGCTGGGAGAGGTGGCTACGCGGAGCGTCTGGTCAACGTAGAGCATAAACCGCATGACGCCGGGCTGAGACAGCGTGTATTCTCTGTCTTTGGCAAAGCTGTACACGTAGAGCTGGGTGTCGAGATCGTCAATGCCGGCCAGCACCGTGGCGCAGAGCTCGGGGCTACTGTCGCCGTCCAAATCGGTAAAGTAGAGGTCGTACAATGCGGCAAAGGTCTTGTGCAGTGTTGATTTGCCGTTGCTGACCTGCAGGTTGTAGTGGCACAACTCGCCGCCATTCACGGTCAGCGAGAAACCTGCGTCAAGCATCGACTGATACCACTCGAGGCCGCAGCCCTGAAAGTAGGAGGGAACAGTGACGGCATCGGTTGAGGGCGCGGCGGCACGCAGCTGGCCAGACTCACTGGCGGCGATGAGCTGGTTGTCGAGTAGCAGCAGCGGGAAATGGTCGAGGTTTTGAAGGCCGGCGGTGTAAACGTACGGGCTAAACTGTTGGTACACCGACAGCTTGCCGTTTTGCGCGCGCAGCACGCGGTCCCAATTGCCCCGCGACGACAGCTCGTAGGCTTTTCCGGCTGCCCTGTCAAGCACATAGATGCGGTCATCCAGATGCTTCAGACCCACCGTCAAAGTAACGCACAACTCGCGCGTGCCGTCGTTGTTTACATCGGCCAGATAGGCGTTGCGGAGGGCGACGCCCTTGTCTTTTCCCTGCACGGTCAGCAGCGGTGTTTCGCCGTCAAGAATCTCACGCAGCTCGCCGTCCTGCCAGCGCAGCTGCAAGCCGATGGTCGCGGCGTTGGCGCCCCAGTGGTCGGGCGTGTCATGAGCGTCGTCGTAAAGCTGGAAAAGCTGCTGGTCGTACGGGCTTTCCAGCCAGAGGTCAATGCGTGAGGCGTTTTGGTCAAGCTGTGTTGTCTGCAGTGTCAGCGCCAGCAGTGTGCCAGGTTCTGAGCTGTCTGACGGGTGATAGGGCAGGCAGAAACGATCGTTGACTATGCTCAGGTTGCCGGTCGTTTCTGTGCTCATGGCGTAGAAACCCGCGTTGGTTTCAGCGTTGTACTCCGGCAGCGATAAGGCAGCTATCCGCAGCATATCAGGATTGTCGGTAAACGTGCGGCTTGTAAAGCAGACCTCACGGATACCGTCGCTGTCGAGATCGGACAGGCCGACCTGTATGACGTCATACGTGGCATAGATGGTGTACGTGTATTCGTCGTCTCGCTGCCCGGGTGCGAACAACTGCAAATGTTGGTCGGCGGCTGTGTATTTTAGGACGAGATTGGGATTGTGCAGCCGCTTTTGCCAGTCAACATTGGCGTCAACGGTTGTGTCGAACAGCAGCTCGGTGCCGTAGTCGGGCGTGGGGGTGGCGGTGGGATTGGGCGATGGGGCTATTGGATTGGCGGGGCTACGCTGGTTGGACAGCCACACGCCGCCTGCCAACAGCAGCGCCAGACCGGCGGCTACGGCGGCGCGCGGCCACCACCTGCGTGGTGCCGGTTGGGGTTGCGGCTGCATGATGAGCGGCGTGTCGGCGGAGGCCGCGTGCAGCGCGGCGTCGATGCGACGGTCGGCATCGGTTGAGAGCCGTTGTTGCTGGTAATGCAGCACCATACGGTCATGCAAGGTCATCTTCGTCACCTCCCAGAATGGCTTTCAGCTTGTCGCGGCCACGGGTCAGCCGCTTTTTAACCGCGCTTTGCGACAGCGACATCGCCTGCGCGATGTGCGCGATGTCCATGCGCTCAAAGTGGAACAGGTAGAGCAGCGTGCGTGTGGTCTCGGGCAGCGACAGCATCGCCGCCTGCAGGTCACTGTCAAAGGGCGGCGCTGCGGCCGTCTCGTCCGGCGGCTCAGTGCGCTTGCGCCAGCCGGCGCGTAGCAGGCTGGTGCTTCGGTCGATTGTGGTGCGGATGAGCCACGCCTTTTCGTGCTCGGCGTTATCAAAGGCGGGACGGCTGCGCAGATATTGTAGCAGCACCTCTTGTGTGATGTCCTCGGCGTCGGCGGTGTGGCGCACGCGTGTCAGGGCGATGCGGTAAATCATGGGCTTGTATTGCCGGTACACTTGCTCCATCCGTTCCACCCCTTTCTATCTCTAATACGCGCCAGCCGCGCGAAAAGTGACCTTGCTTTCGTCAGTATGGCAAAAAAACAGCCGGGCGTCAATGCGCCCGGCTGGGTGGGGATACTAAAAGTTGAAACCGGGCGATTCGTACGCCCGCGGGGTGAGAACGGGCTGACCGTTTTCCAGTTTCAGGCTAAAAACTGCAGGGTCATCATATAGTGGCCAGTAGTTGTCTGGGTCGTTGGGCATAGGTTCGTGCGTTATGGTGATGCTGTTGCTTGAGCTGACGATGGCAACACCGTCGACGTTGGCACACACCGCCCAGCGCAGCTCGTGTGGGTCGGACAGCAGGTAGTCGCGGTTGTTTTGAATGTCGACAATCAGCACACTGCCGTCTGTGTCGTCAATGCCGTATTGCACGTTGAAGCAGAGCTCGGGCACGCCGTCACCGTTGAGGTCGTTGGCGGTAAAGGAGAAAACGTGCGGCAGCTCTTTGGTAAAGATGTTGTCACGGTAGCGCACGGTCAGCGTTTCCAGCCAGAAGTCGTCGCTGCGTTTGACCGACAGCGACAGCTCGGACTGGTCAATGGTTTGGCTCCAGTCGTAATCGGGACTGTCGGTACTGGGCAGTCTCTCCACACTGTCGTCCAGCAACCAGTTGTCATAGATAATAAACTGAAGGTCATCGTAGTAGCTTTCCATCCAATAGCTGCCGTGGGATGCCGTTGCCAGGCCGAGGGTGGTCATCAGCAGCGAATGGATGGGGCGTTCGTCACCGCCGTTGCCGTAGTGGTATAAATTCTGTTGAGGGCTGATTGTAAGGCATTTCTGCGCCACGGACAAGATGCTATCCGCGCCGCAACGGTCGGCGATTTGGTAGGTTTTTTTGTTGGCGCTGTCATAGACAAGAAGGCGATAGCTGAAGAATTTTACGCCCATTTTCACCGTCATGCACAACTCGCGGCTGCCGTCGTTGTTGAGATCGGCCAGATAGAGGTTGCTGAGGCTGACACCGGCTTGTGCGCCGGGCAGTGTGTAGGTGTAGCTGCCGTCCTTGGCGGCAATGCGCTGTTGACCGTTGGCACGCTTAGTCAGTGTGATGCCCTTGTCGGCGGCCACGGCCTGCCAGTTGGCCCAGTTGGACGTTTTGTCGTCGTACAGCTGGACAAGGCGTTGGTCAAAGGGCGTCTTGAACCACAGCTCGACATAGGTTTCTTCTTCACCGTCCTCGTCCTGCCATTGTTGCTTGATAGGATACAGTTGCATAGGAATGGTATCGGTGACCAATGCAATGCCGTTTTCATCGACAGGCGGAATGAGGAGCACAGACAATCGGCCGTCGATAATGGCAGGGGCTTGCTGAACGTAAACATCCGTTGTGGCTACCGCATCTTTGACAATGTAGGCTGAAATGTAGTGGTTGTCGTAGTATTGTGGGTCGATACCAGTGACGCAGACTTCGCGAATGCCGTCGTCGTCAAGGTCGGACAGATAGACTTGGCCAACACGGTCAAAGGCGTATAGCTCTGTTTTGCCGTCGGCTGCCAGTACAAAAAGACGGCCGCTGCGCGTGGTGTATCCAAGGACAATGTCGGGGTTGTGGCACCGCAGCGAGAAGTCGACGTTTTCTTGCTGTGCATCAAATAGCAGTGCCGCGTCGCTTGTGGTATCAACGTCCAGCTGTGAAGGGTCTAAGATGGGCGGCGAGTGCAAGTAATCGTAAACGGCTATCGTGATGCCGTCATCGCTGAGCGAAATGGGCGTGAGTGAGAGCGGTTTGCCTGTGCCCCAGGGCACAATAAACTCGCGATTGAGACTGCACAGCTGCCCGCCCGCAATGTCCAGTCGTCGGTCAACGGGGTCGGTGTTCAACGTGTTATAGGATTTATCGGCAGCGTAATCGTAGACATGGATCAGCCGCGCTGTGATTTCCGTTGGGACACGCTTGGCGCATAGGCATACCTCGCGGCGGCCGTCGCCGTTGAGGTCGCCGAGCGCCAGCTGCTCGACGCCAGCTTGACGAAACAGCACGCGATTGGTGCGACTGTCGGTTACCAGCAGCGTTTTGCTTTGGCTCTGAAAAATCAGTGTGACCGCCGGGTCCTGACAAGTGATGATCCAGTCGGGGCCGACTTCGGACGTGCCATCATACAGCATCTCCACGTCATGGCCGATGTTGTCTTGAATGGTAATGGTCGGCGTTGCCGTGGGGGTGGCCGACGCCGTTGGCGTTGGCGCTACGGGGTTGGCGGGGTTGCGGTGGCTGGTCAGCCACGCGCCGCCTGCCAGCAGCAGTGCCAATCCGGCGGCCACGGCGACGCTGGGCCACAGGCGCGGCTTTGGCGCGGCGGGCGGCGCCTGCATGATCAGCGGCTGGTTGCTGGTATCGGGTTGATCGGCCATGGCCAGCTCAATGCGCGCGTACAGCGCGGGGTCGGGTGTTTGGTTGGCGATAAAAGCGTTGAGCTGTTCTTTCACGATGCGTCACCTCCCAGCAGCGACCGCAACCGGTCGCGTCCGCGCTGCAGGCGCTTACGTACGGCGCTCTCGCCCAGCTGCAGTGTGGCGGCGATTTGCGCGGTGTCCATGTTTTCGTAGTAAAAGAGCGTGAGTATCACGCGCACCTCATCGGGCAGCGACAGCAGCGCCATCTGTACCGCGCCGCCCAGCTCGTCGTCCGCGGCCGTGGGCTCGGGGCTGAGCTCCAGACTCTGAGTGCGGCGACGCCACGCCGAGCCGTGCAGGTTGCGCGCACGATGAAGCGTTGTGCGGATAAACCACGCCTTTTCGTGCTCGTCACTGGCAAAGGCAGGCTGACGCCGGACGTATTCCAAAAACACGTCCTGTGCCACATCCTCGGCGTCGGCCGCCGTGGCGACCTGCGTCGCGGCGACACGGTACACCAGCGGCAGCTGGCGTTCCAATATGGTGTGCACCGCCTCATCCCCTCTACTGAGTATACAAGACAGCCCCCGGCTTTTGTGACCCGAAAAAGAAGGCGGAAGAAAAAATCTTCCGCCTTGTGGCTATTCTTGTGGTTCGGTCGGCGGCGTCTCGGGCTCAGGACTTTCGCCGCTGCACATTTTGTCGAAGGTATCGGCGTCCATCGTCTCGTGTTCGAGCAGATAGGCTGACACGCCGTGCAGCAGGTCCATGTTGTCGTTGAGGATACCCTCGCACTGCTGGTAGGCGGCCGCCAGAATGGCGCGCACCTCTTCGTCAATCAGTGCCGCCATGTTTTCCGAGTAGTTGCGCATATGGCCGTAGTCGCGGCCGAGGAAGACCTCGTCGTTCTCGCTTGAGAAGTTGACAGGGCCAACCTTATCGCTCATGCCGTATTTGGTGACCATGTTGCGCGCGATGCCGGTGGCGCGCTGAATGTCGTTGCCCGCGCCGGTGGAGATGTCGTCAAGCACCAGCTTTTCGGCGACGCGGCCGCCCATGAAGGAGGTGATTAGCTCCATCAGCTCGATTTTGGACATAAAGCTCTTGTCCTCGCGGGGCAGGCTGATGGTCATGCCACCGGCCATGCCGCGCGGGATGATGGTGATTTGATGCACCGGGTCGTGGGTCGGCAGGTTTTTGATGACGATGGCGTGACCCGCCTCGTGGTAGGCTGTCAACTTGCGCTCGTGCTCGGTGACGACCTTGGACTTCTTTTCAGGGCCGGCAATGACCTTGAGCATGGCGTCGTGCAGGTCGACGTTGCGGATGGCTTTTTTCTGTCGGCGCGCGGCCAGCAGCGCCGCCTCGTTCAGCAGGTTTTCCAAATCGGCGCCGGTGAAGCCGGCCGTGGTTTTGGCCAGCGTGCTGAGGTTGACCTCGGCGTCAAGAATTTTGCCCTTGGCGTGCACCTTGAGAATGGCTTCGCGGCCCTTGATGTCGGGCATGCCGACGTAGACCTGGCGGTCAAAACGACCGGGACGCAGCAGCGCCGGGTCGAGGATGTCGGGGCGGTTGGTGGCGGCGATGATGATGACGCCTTCGTTGTTGCCAAAGCCGTCCATCTCCACCAGCAGTTGGTTGAGTGTCTGCTCGCGCTCGTCGTGTCCACCGCCCATACCGGCGCCGCGGTGACGGCCGACAGCGTCAATTTCGTCGATGAAGATAATCGAGGGCGAGGTCTTTTTGGCCTGCTCAAACAGGTCGCGCACGCGGCTGGCGCCGACGCCGACATACAGCTCGACAAAGTCGGAGCCCGAGATGGACAAAAACTGTACGCCGGCCTCACCGGCCACAGCTTTGGCAATGAGTGTTTTACCGGTGCCCGGTGGGCCGACCAGCAGCACGCCCTTGGGAATGCGCGCGCCGATGTCGATATAGCGCTTGGGATTTTTGAGAAAGTCAACGATTTCGGCCAGCTCTTCCTTTTCCTCGTCGGCACCGGCCACGTCGTTGAAGGTGACTTTTTTCTTTTCATCGCTGCCGACGCGGGTGCGGGCGCGGCCGAAGCGCATGGCCTTGGCGCCCTCGCCGCCGCTGCGATTCATCATGAAGTACCACAGCAGTACTACGATGATAATCATGATTAGATAGGGCAAGAACATCACCCACCAAGGCGGTGAGTAGTCCTGTTTGACGTCCGACTTGGCCAAATCAAGCGTACCGTCGGCGATTTGCTCGCTGATGGTATCCTTGGTGTCGTCGTGGAAAATGGCGACGCTGTACAGGCTGTGCGACGCGGTTTTGGCGTATTCCTTTGCCAGCGGACACTCGGGGTCGAGCGTCAGGGTAATGACGCTCTCCTCAATGACATAGCTTTTGACCCAACGCTGCTTAAAGGCGTTGAGCACTTGGGGGTAGGTCAACGTCTTGGGCTTGTTCATTTGGTTAATCATATAGACGGCCGCCAACAGGATGACGACCACGACGGCGTAGAAACCGAGGTCTTTAATGGTGCGTTTTTTCAACTTCTCACTCCCTAAATGCACTCGGGCTTAATAACACCCAAATATGGTAGGTTTCTGTATTTTTCGGCGTAGTCCAAACCATAACCTATGACAAACACGTCGGGTATCTGGAAACCGCAGAAATCGGCGTGAATGGGCTGGACGCGACGGTCGGGCTTGTCGAAGATGGTGCAGAGGCGCAGCGAGGCCGGCTTGCGACCCGACAACAACTCCATAATATAGCGCATTGAGATGCCGCTGTCAAGGATGTCTTCAACCAACAGCACGTCCAGACCCTCAATATTGGTGGCCATATCGTGCAGCACGCGCACGGTGCCGGTCGACTCGGTGCGGTTGCCATAGGAGGAAACGGCCATAAATTCAACGCGGCAGTCGCAGGTCAATTGCCGGCACAGGTCGGCCAAAAAGATAAAGCCGCCCTTGAGAATGCTGATGAGCAGCACCGGCTTGTCCTTGTAGCAGTCGTTGATTTCGGCGGCCAGCTCTTTGACGCGTGCGGCTATTTGGTCCTCAGTGAATAAGATTTCCTGGCAATCGGGATGCATGGCAAATCCTCCTTCTAGTATGCTTGTCGCGCCGTGTTTTGATGCACGGTCGCTTTGCCTTTTCGTACCGTAAAACGCAGGCTGTTGGGCAGCTCGCAGCCGCTGTTTTGACGCAGCGCATTGTCCATGGCCAGCACGTGCTTGCGCTCGAGGCCCACCGCGAGCGGATAGAGTTGTCGCAGTGCGCGCTGTCGCAGTGCGGGATGCGCTTTGAGCAGCTGGCCTTTCAGCCCGTAGCTGTGGCCTTCGCCGTCGGTGTAGACCAGCTGCGCGGCCAGTTGTTCGAGACAGTCGTCGTCTTGCGACGCGCAGTGCGCCAGTCGCAGCAGCGCGTTGTCGATTTGCGGGTTGACCGTGCGCATCAGCGGCAGCAGTTCATGGCGCACGCGGTTGCGCGTGTAGACAGGCGAGTCGTTGCTGCTGTCGGTGGCGTAGGCGATGTTGTGCTCTGCCAAGTAAGCCAGCACCTGCTGACGTGTGGCGCCAAGCAGCGGGCGCCAGTGGAGGCCGTTGACGGCGGCCATGCCGGCGAGTCCGCCGGTGCCGCAGCCGCGCAGCAGGTGCAGCAACACTGTTTCGGCGTTGTCGTCGGCGGTGTGGGCGGTGGCAAAGGCACAGGCGCCGGTTTGGCTCAGCAGCGCGTTAAAGTGTTGATAGCGTACGTGGCGGCCGGTTTCCTCAATGCCGCGCTTGTGTTGGGCGGCGAGTGCGCCGATATTGGCGGATAAAACGAAGAGCGGCAGCGCTTGGCGGGTGCAGTAGTCGGTCACAAGCGCCTGCGCGGCGTCGGCTTCGGCGGCATTGAGCCCGTGGTTGACATGGGCGACAAAGAGCGGAAGCGAGGGGCAGACGGTCGCCAGCGCATGCAGCAACGCCATGGAATCGGGTCCGCCCGAGACGCCGACAACGAGGCCGCCGTCGGGCGTGCCATGCTCAGCAATAAAGGCTTGCAGTGCGCTGACCATCAGCTGTGTACATGGTCAATGGAGGTGAAGCTGGTGAACTGGCCGTTCCACTTCATCTCGACAATGCCGGTCTCGCCGTGGCGGTTTTTGGCGATGATCAGCTCGGCCTTTTCGGGGTCGGTTTCGCCGTCGCGGTCGTGATAGCTCTCGCGGTGCAGGAAGATGACCGAGTCGGCGTCCTGCTCAATCGAGCCCGATTCGCGCAGGTCGGACAGAATGGGGCGCTTGTCCTCGCGCTGGGTGTTGCGTCGCGACAGCTGCGCGCAGCAGATGACGGGCACGTTAAGCTCCTTGGCCATAATCTTCAGCGTGCGCGAGATGTCGCCGACCTCGTTGACGCGGTTGTCGCTGCGTTTGCCGGGGTTGGGCTGCACCAGCTGCAGGTAGTCGATGATAACCAGCCCCAGATTGTGGATGCGGCGGCACTTGGCCTTCATTTCCAGCACGTTGAGCGCCGGATTGTCGTCAAAAAAGAGCTGCAGCTTGGACAGCCGGCTGGTGCCGGCGGCCAGTGCGTCCCAATCCTCGGTTTTGAGCCGGCCGGTGGCCAGCAGGTTGTTTTCAATGCGCGCCTCGGACGACAACAAACGCAGACCCAGCTGCTCGTTGGACATTTCCAGCGAGAAGAAGGCGACCGGCCTGTTGCTGCGTTTGGCGGCGTTGACGGCGATGTTGAGCGTGACGCTGGTCTTGCCCATACCGGCGTTGGAGGCGAAAATAATGAGGTTGCCCGGCTGCAGGCCGTGCAGGTGGTTGTCCAGGCCGGGAATGCCGCTGGAGATGCCGGGCATACCGTTTGGGCTTTGCGCCAGCAGGTTGATGCGCTCGTAGACCTCGTTAAAGACCTCGTTGACCGAGGCCATGCCGGCGCGCTGGGTGTCGTTGCGGATGTCGTAAATCTTCTGTTCGGCGGCGTCGAGGATGCCCTGCGCCTCACCGGCGGCTTCGCCCACCATGCTGGCAATGTCGGCGGCGGCGGATGCGACGGCGCGCAGCAGGGAAAAATCCTTGACAATGCGCGCGTAGTCGAGTACGTGGGCGGCGGTCGGCGTGATGTCGAGCAGCCGCATGACGTAGGTGCGCAACGTGTCGATGTCACGCGTGCCCTGCGTACGCAGCTCGTCGAGCAGCGTCACGGCGTCAATGACGCGCGCCTTATTGAACATCGAGAGCAGTGTGGCAAAAATATCGCGGTTTTGTTCGAGATAAAAGTCGTCGGAGCGCACAATACCAATGACGTCGGGCAGACAGCGCGCGTCAATGAGAATAGAGCCGAGAACAGACTGCTCGGCCTCTAAGTTGTGCGGCATCCGCCGGACTAATAGCTCGTCCATCAGATTTCTACCTTGACATGCAGCGGTGCGGTGATTTCATGGCCCAGCTTAACACGCAGCGTGTACTCGCCGACTGTTTTGATGTGCTCGTCCATTTGGATTTTCTTGCTGTCGACGGTCACGCCGGTTTGCTCGGCAAAGGCGGCCGCGACGTCGGCGGCGGTGACGGCGCCAAACAGACGGCCACCGGTGCCGCCCTTGGCCTTGATGACGATGGATTTGTCCTTGAGCAGCGCCGCTGTTTGCTGTGCCGTGGCAATCTCGACCTCCAGCTTGTGCTGGCGGGCGGCTTCACGCTGCTTGTACTGGTTGAGCGCGTCGGGCGTCGCTTCCATGGCCAGCTTGCGCGGGAACAGGAAGTTGCGGGCGTAGCCGTCGCTGGCGTTGATTAAGTCGCCCTTTTTGCCCTGGTCCTTGACGTCCTCTAATAAGATAATCTTCATGATGGATCTCCTGCCTCCTCAAAATATTGGTCAATCGCGGCGGTCAGCTGGCGCAGTGCCGCGTGGATGTCGATATCGGTGAGCTGTGCGCCGGCGATGGTCATGTGGCCGCCGCCGCCCAGCTTTTCGCAGATGACCTGCACGTTGATGCGGTCGAGTGAGCGGGCGCTGATGTTGACGCCGTCGCCGTGCGGGATGAGTACAAACGAAGCGCTGATGTTGCGGATTTCCAGCAACTGATCGGCGGCCTGCGCGGCAATGTAGGGCGGCACCTGCTGCTCCAGCGCGGCAACGGCCACCTGCTCGTGCAGCAGCGTGGCGCTGCGAATGATGTCGTAGCGCAACAGGCTTTCGGACAAATCGGTCTGAAACAGCTTTTTAACGGCCACGGTGTCGGCGCCGGCGCTGCGCAGGTAGGCGGCGGCCTCAAAGGTGCGCGTGCCGGTGTGCATGCTGAAATTCTTGGTGTCGAGCATGATGCCGCCCAACAGCGCTTCGGCCTCGACGCGGTGCACGTCGTTGGGGTCGAGCAGATAGGTCATCAGCTCGGTAACCAGCTCGCTGGCCGAGCTGGCGTAGGGCTCGTGGAAGCTGAGCGTGGCGCGCTCGATGTAGTTGGAGCTGCGGCGGTGATGGTCAATGACCGCGACGTGATGAAGCGCCTGCAACAGCTGTGGCGACTCGACAAAGTCGGTGCGGCTGGTGTCGACAACAACCAACAGCGTGGCGGCCGTTGCGTTGACAATGGCGTCCTGTGGCGTGATAAAGGTGCTTTGATAGGTGGGCAGCTGAGCCAGCTTGTCAATCAGCACCGTGGCGGCGGTGGCCGTGCGGTCGAGCACAATGCTGGCCTGTTTGCCCAGCCGGCGGGCAATGCAGGCAATGCCGACGGCGGCGCCGACGCTGTCAATGTCGGAGTTGGCGTGACCCATAATGTACAGCTGATCGCTTTCGATTATCAGCTCCTTGAGCGTGTTGGCCATAATGCGGCTCTTGACCTTGGTGCGTTTTTCCAGCTCCTTGCTGTGGCCGCCAAAGAAGCTGAACTGAAACTGGTCTTTGATGACAGCCTGGTCGCCGCCGCGTGCCTGCGCCATGTCGATGGCCAGCTGCGACAGACCAAAGGCCTCGTGGAAGCTGGTCGGCTGGTCGCCGATGCCAATCGACAGCGTAATGGGCGTGCTCTCGGGCGCGCTGATTTCGCGCACGGAATCGAGTACGCTGAACTTGGACTCGGTCAGCCGCGTCAGCGTGGCGTGGCTGACGACAAACAGATAGCGATCGCGGTCGTAGCGGCGGATGAGCGCGCCGGTGTTGCTGAGCCACGTCAGCACGCGGTCGTCGACGGCGGCCATCAGCGACGACTTGGTGCTTTCGGTCATGTTTTTAAACAGCTCGTCGTAGTTGTCAACCATGAGAATGCCAAAGACAGGCCGCGAGTCGGCGGCGGCTTTTTTCAGCTGCTCAAACTCGGTGATATCAAAAAAGTAGAGCATGGCCAGCAGCGACGAGCCGGCCAGCCGTGTGCCGGCGCCTTGCGCCGGCCGCACAATGTTGCCGCAGACGCGGTAGAGCAGGCCGTTGAGCGTGACCAAAGCGGGTGACTCGGTCTTGCCCTCAATCAGCCACTTGACGTCAAAATCGGGCACCATGTCCTGCAAGTGCGTGGTAAACAAGTTTTCGCGCCGTTCGGCGGCGGTATTAAAGGCGGCGTTAGCCCAAATGACCTCGTTGGAGTCGATGCTGACAATGAGCATGGGCAGCGGAAAGTTGACCATCGAGTCGTTGGCGGCGCTGTCGATGTGATGGGTCAGCGTCTCGATATAGCCAATCATTTCCTTGCGGCGCGTGGCGTTTCGGATGCGGTAGCCAATAAACAGCAGCAGCACGGCCGCCAGCTCGCCGGTCGCCACCCGCCAGTCGAAAAAGGTGGTGATGACGGTGAAGAGCAGCATGACGAAGAAGTAAACGGCAAAGCTGGGCTCCAATAGCCGGTTGAGTTTCTTGTTCATGGCCAATGCCTCCTTGCCGCAGTTATGGTTTAATACAGAAAAATAGTATATCACAGCTGCCGGTTTTTTTTCAAGTGTTGCGCGCGGCGCGTGTCATCGGTATAATGGGATAATCAGACAAAGGAGGACAACCCATGGACGAACAAGCCATTTCCCGAATGCTGGTGGAGGCCAACGTGTTGCAAACCGGCCATTTTCAGCTGACCTCGGGCCGCCATTCCGATAAATATATGCAGTGTGCGCGGCTGTTTGAGCGGCCGCAGCAGGCCGAGCAGCTGTGTGCGCTGCTGGCCGACCAGTGGCGTGACGAGGGCATTGTCACGGTGGTTGGGCCGGCGGTCGGCGCCGTGCAGATGTGCTATGAGGTCAGCCGCCAGCTGGGCTGCCGCAACATCTTTGCCGAGCGCGTCGACGGCGCTATGACGTTGCGCCGCGGCTTTGCGCTGCAGCCGGGCGAACGCGTGCTGGTGGTTGAGGACACGGTGACCACTGGCGGCTCGGTGCGCGAGGTGATTGAGCTGTGCCAAAAGCAGGGCGCGGTGGTGGCCGGCGTCGGCTCGGTTGTTGACCGCAGCGGCGGCGCGGTTGATTTCGGCGTGCCGTTCCGCAGCGTTTACCGCGCGGTCATTGAGAGCTGGACGCCCGACGAGTGTCCGCTGTGCGCGCGTGGCCTTGCCATTGACAAGCCGGGCAGTCGTACCCTGACCAGTGGCACAAAGTAGCAAACGAGACGGTAGCCTGCACAAATCGCACCGCGAACGGATGCGGGAGCGCGTCATGCGCGACGGACTCGATAGTCTGGAGGAGCATGAGGCGCTGGAGGTGCTGCTGTATCAAATTTTTAAGCGGTGCGACACCAATGAGTTGGCGCACCGGCTGATTAACCATTTCGGTTCGTTGGCCGGTGTGTATGACGCCGGGGTCGGCGCGCTGCTGCAGGTCGACGGCATAGGGCTATCGGCCGCCTTTGCGCTGTCGAATATGACAGGGCACTATCGAAAATACACGCAGTCGCGCGTGGGCAACCGCGTTGTGTTGGACTCGGAGCAGCGCATTGCCGACTACCTGCACGGCTATTTCAAGGGCCGCACCAACGAGGTGGCCTATCTGCTGACGCTTGACACCGGCTTTCGCAAGCTGTTGTGCGTGCAACTGTCCGAGGGCACGTTTGACCACGTCGACATTGACCCGCAGTTTATTGTGGAAATTGTGGCGCGCCGCAAATGCAAGTACGCCGTGCTGGCGCACAACCACACCAGTGACATCGCCATTTACTCAGCCGCCGATGTCTCGACGACGCAAAAGGTGCAGTCGATACTCGGCATGCTGCACGTCAAGCTGCTCGACCACCTGATTTTTGACGAAAACGATTATGTGTCTATGGCGCAGAGCGGGAAATTGACTCAATCTCCCTGAGCATCTGCCGTTCGGCGTGCTGGTCGTGCAGTTGCAGCAGCAGATAACCGGTCATGGACACGGTGAAAATCAAGAGCGGCACAATCAGCGGCGCGAACCGCGGGACGATGAAGTAGACAAAGGTGTAGTTGCCGGCGTTAAACAGCATATGGACGACAATCGAGGCGCCGAGCGACTCGGTCCAGTAATAAATCAGCGCCAGAATAATGCCCAAGACGGCGGCGTAGCTGCTTTGGATGATGTTGCCGTGTATCAGCCCGAACAACACACCCTGTGCCAACAGTGCCGCCCATAGCGGCATTATTTTTTTGAGTTGTGCAAAGAAGCCGGCGCGGTAGGCCAGTTCCTCGCAGATGGGCGCCAGCACGATTTCAAACAGCAGGACATAGACCATCGGACTTTGCTTGAGCGATGACATATGCTGCTGATATTCTTCTGAGGTTTGTTGCGAGATGGGTAGCATGATTAATACATAGGTAATGGCCGCGTAGAGTGCCAGACTAAGCAGGAGAACGTATTTGAGCTGCGCGCGTTCAATCTTAAGGCTGCGCTGCGCGCGCGGCACCAGGCCGGCTTTGGCCAGCGGGCGGCTGAGCAGCGCAAATAGTGCGATAAACACAAGGCCGGGCAGGCAGTTGATGAGCGCCGCGTGATAAAAGTAGCGGTCTATCAGCTGCTGCTCGCTGTCGGAGGTGTTGCGTAAGAAGGAGACGGCTATCTCGCCGATGCCGCTTTGCAGCAGGCGGTAGCACAGCGGGAAAGCGGCCGCCAGCAGCAGTATAAGCAGCATTTGGGCCATTCTTTCGCGGGTGAGTTTTGGCACGACGGCACCTCCCGATTGGTTTGAGTAAACAGCCCCGCACTGGTGTGCGGGGCTGTTGCTTTTAGGTGAGACAGTAACTAAGCGGCCGCTTCTTCCGCTTCGGCCTTGCCGCCCTTGAGCAGCATATAGACGATGACGGCCAGCGCGGCGCCAAACAACGGTGCGAGGATGAACACCCAGACATTTTTCAGCGCGTCGCCACCGGCAAACAGCGCCGGGCCAAGGCTGCGGGCGGGGTTGACCGAAGTGCCGGTCAGCGGGATGCCGACGATGTGGACAAAGGCCAGCGACAGACCGATGACAATACCGGCGACGCTGCCCTTACCCGGGTCGTTGGTAACGCCGAGAATGACAAAGATAAAGATAAAGGTGAGAATGACTTCGACAATCAAACCGGCCCACACACTGCCGCCGACGCCGGCCAGACCGTTGGAGCCGAGGCCGCCGGTCAGGTCATTAATGCCGTCGAAGCTGACGAGACCCTTGAGCACACCGGCCGCCGCAATGGCACCGGCGCACTGGGCGACAACGTAGCCGACAAAGTCGGTGACGCTCAGCTTTTTGGTCAGCAGCATGGACAGCGAGACCGCCGGATTGATGTGGCAGCCCGAGATGCCGCCGATGACATAGGCTGTGGCGATGATCGACAGACCAAAGGCCAGCGCCACGGCCAAATGGCCGCCATCGGGCGCGCAGCCCAGCATCATGGCTGCGCCGCAGCCCATGAAGGTGAGGATAAAGGTGCCGATGAGTTCTGCCAGATAACTTTTGATTTTCATGTACTCCATCCCTCTTTTTTTGTTTTTATATCACTGCCAACGGCAGCTATATACCCGTTAATGGCGACGGTCAAGCAGATAGTCGGCCAGCGCTTCCAGCGTTTCGCGATTTTCAAAGGGCAGCAACGCCTGCTTGGCCTCCTGTGTCAGCCGCGTTGCCTCGGCCTGTGCGCCGTCAAGGCCCAGCGCTGTGGCGAAGGTGGTGCGGCCGTTTTTGGCGTCCTGACCCGTTGATTTGCCCGTCTGCGACGGGTCGCCGGTGACGTCGAGCAGGTCGTCGACAATCTGAAAGGCGGTGCCCAGACAGTCGGCGTATCGCTCGGCGGCGTCAAACAGCGGCGCGTCGGCGACGGGGTGCTTGCCGGCGGCCAGGCAGCCCAGCCGCGCCGACAGGCGCAGCAAACGGCCTGTTTTCAGCTGTTGCAGCTTGCCGAGTGTGGCCAACTCGAGGTTGTCGATGTGCTCGCTTTGCAAATCCATCATCTGACCGCCCATCATGCCGGTCACGCCGGCATAGCCGGCCAGCGCGCGGACGGCCTCGACCGTCAAATCGGCGGCCAACGGCGCCTGAGCGGCCAGCTCAAAGGCGTGAGTAAGCAACGCGTCGCCGGCCAGCAGCGCCGTCGCCTCGTCGAAGGCGACGTGCAGTGTGGGTCGGCCGCGTCGCATGGTGTCGTTGTCCATGCAGGGCAAATCGTCGTGAATGAGCGAGGAGACGTGCAGGCACTCGACGGCCAGCGCCAGCGGCAGTGCGTTGTCGTCATGGCCATTTAGCAAACGGCAAAACTCCAGCACCAGAAAGGGTCGGATGCGCTTGCCGGGTGCCAATGCACTGTAGCGCATGGCATCCCACAGCACCTCGTAGTCGGTGTCGTGGCGATCGAGCGCTTGCGCCAGTGCGCTGTCCAGCTGCTCGGCGCGTTGCGCCAGCTGTTGTGGCAACGGGGTGTCGTCCATCACGAAGCCTCCTTTTATCACGCGATATTATATCCGAAACGGTCGGTTTGTTCAAGCTTTTTCTGCCTGAAGTGCCAGTTCTTTTTGCAATGCGGCGTCGGGCGGCTGCCAGTCGGGCGGTTTGACGACCTTGTCGTTTTCGTTGTAGCGCGGCTTGCCGTCGGGCCACAGCTTGGTCATGTTGGCGCGATGCACAATGGCAAACAGCTCGTCGGGCTCAACGCCCATCTCGGTCAGCGTGCCCAGCGCAAAGTACATGAGGTCAATCATGGCGTCGGCCTGATCGAGCAGGGTGTCGGCATCGCGGAACTCGTCCAGCTCCTCCTGCATATAGGCCAGCCGCTGCAATTGGCGTGCGCGCGGCATTGGTGTCGGTTTGTCGGCCACCTCGTGGCCGAAGGCGGTGTGAAATTCGCGCACCATGGCAGCCCAATCACGCATGGTCGTTGCCCTCCTTGAGTTGGTCTATCAGCGACACGGCCTGTCCCGTTGCGGTGTAGTAGAGCAGCGCGTCGGCGACGGGCCGGCCCGTCATGCGCTCCAGCGCCATGGCATAGGCGGCCAGCTGGCGCAGGTAGCGCGTGCTGTGCGTCGCTTCGTCGCCGGCTGTGACAGCGTCTGTTTTGTAGTCGATGAGCACCCAGCCGTCGCGCTCGGCAAAGCAGCAGTCAATGACGCCTTGCAGCAAAATTTGCTCGTCGGCGTCCTGTGCCTGCCCCGTAACCGTGTCGGCGTCAACCAGCAAGGAGAATTTTTTTTCGCGCCAGACGGTGGGGCTTTTCATCATTCTGCGCGCCAGCGGGCTGCCGGCAAAACGAAAGAGCAGGCGCGGCGACAACGCGGTGCGCTGCTGGTCGACCAGCAGGCGGGTTTGTGCCAGTCGATCCAGCTCGGCGGCGCAGCCGTCAAAGGTGGTGCAGCGCGACAGGTCGGCGCATTGCAGCGCTAGATGCGCGGCCGAGCCACGCTCGGCGCCGGTCAGTCCCTTGGCCGTGACGACAAATTGCGGCCGTTCAAACAGTAGCTCGGGTATGGGCTGCGTGTCGGCCAGCAGCTCGGCGTCGCTCCATAGCCGCCGAAGCCCGGTGGCGGTGGCCTTAGAGGGCAATGTGGTGGCTGATGTGTGCGCGTATTTGAAGTTCAAAATGGCGGTCACTTCGCCCAGCGCGTCGTCGTCGACGGCGGCGCCGTCCTCAGGCACGGACACAGCAGGCTCAACGTCGGGCTCGCGGCTTGGCTTGTCGGCCAGCGACACGCCGCAAATGTGCGGCAGGCCGGTCAACGCGCCGCACAGCCAAGCGGCAAAGTTGTTCTGACCGGCCACCCAGGTGATGGGCAGCGGCTCATCATTGTCGCGCGGTGTCAGCAGTGCCCGATACTTGTCATCGGCTTTGGACAGCGTGGCGGTGATGTATAGCTGTTCGCGCGCGCGGGTCAGCGCGACGTAGAGCAGCCGCTGCGCCTCGGACAGCATCTCGTAGTGCAGCCGCCGTGCGATGCCATGGTGCGCCGCCGTGCGCGTCTTGACGGTGCGCCTGTCGTCGAGCAGCGTCAGGCCCAAGCCCAGCTGCGCGTGCAGCAGCAGCGGTTTGGTCTCGTCGCCGGTGTTGAAACGGCGTGCGCTGTCGGCCAAAAAAACGTAGGGAAACTCGAGACCCTTGGAGCCGTGGATGGTCATAATGTGCACGCCGTCGCGCACGTTGTTGTCGCTTTCGACCTCGTAACCCTCCTCGGCCAATCGGCGCAAAAAACTGACAAAGGCAAACAGCCCGCCGCGTCCCTCGGATTCAAAGGCCTGTGCCATGTCGACCAGCGTCATCAGGTTGGCGCAGCGGTGCGCGCCGTCGACCTGTGCGGCATAGAGCGCCAGCATATTGGTCGTCTCCATAATCGACCAGACCAGCGCGCCGACGCCGCTATCGGGCGTGGTAAAACGCAGGCGCATCAGGTCGTCATAGCAGCGGCGCCACGGCGTTGTTTCGTCGGCAGTCGCCTGCATAGCGGCAAAAAAGCTGCCATGCGGCGCGGCGGTTCGCAGCTGTACCAGCTGCTCGGCGTTGCAATAATAGAGCGGGCTGCGCAGCACGGCAATGAGCGGCACGTCCTGCGTCGGGTTGTTGAGTACCTCGAGGTAGCTCAGCAGCACCAGCGCCTCGGGGCTTTCAAACAGGTTTTCACGCCCCTTGGCGCAATAGGGGATGCCCTCGGCGCGCAGCGCCTGCTCAAAGAGGCCCTGCAGGCCGCCGGAGGTGGCGCGCAGCAAAATGGCGCAGTCGCCGGGCCGGATCGGCTTGACGCCGTCGCCGCCGTGGTCGACCGGCGCGCCGGCGTTGCACAGGTCGGCAATGCGGCGGGCAATCCAGCGCGCCTCCTGCAGCTGCTTGGCCTCTTGTTCGCCCTCACCGTCGTCGTCGTCGGCGGCGGCGGAGCGCGCGGCGTCGAACAGCACCAGCTGCGGCACGCGACCGGCGGCGTCAAACGACCAGCCGGCACCGGTCTCCAGATATTCGCGTCGGGTGTAGGCCATTTCACCGACCGTCGGGCTCATCAGCTGTGAAAACACGGTGTTGACCAAATCAATAATACTGCCGCGTGAGCGGAAATTGGTGTTGAGCAGAATGCGGCGCGGCTGCCCCTCGTCGGCCGTCTCGGCGGGTTGGTAGCTGTTGTATTTGTCGATAAACAGCTGCGGCTCGGCCAGTCGGAAACGATAAATTGATTGGCGCACGTCACCGACCCAGACGATGTTTTCAGCTTGCCGGGACAGCATGACAATCAGCTGCTCCTGCAGCGCGCTGATGTCCTGCACCTCGTCGACGCTGATTTCAATAAAGCGGCGGCTGACCTCCTGCGCGATGTCGCTGTTTTGTGTCAGCAGACGTAGCGTCAGGTGCTCTAAGTCGTTGAAGGTGAGCAGGTTTAGCCGTCGCATCTCGGCTTCCAGCGCCGTCTGATAGCGCAGCGTGGCCGCGCACAGTCCGCGTATCACGGGTTGGGCGCGCCGGCACTGCGCCAGACAATCGGAAGCGCTGAGCGTCAGCGCCTTGGCAATGTCGGCCGGCAGCTCTTTCCAGCTGTCCCGCACCGGTTTAAGCTGCTCCTGCAGGGGTTTGGCGCGTTCGTCACGGCTGCCGTTGAGCCGCAGCGGCGCGTAGGCCAGCGCGCCGCTGCGCAGCGCGTCCCAGCCCTGCTGCGCGGCGGCCAGCATCTGCTGTGCCTGCTGTAAATCGCATTTGAACACGGCAATGTATTTTTCATAGAGCGCGGCGTCCTCATGCAGCAGCTCCAGCGCCTGCTTGAGCTGAGTGCAGCCGCTGTCGAGCAGTGCGGTAAAGCGGGACAGTACGTCGCGCACCCACGGCACGTCGTTGAGGTCGGCGTAGTCGGCGCCGGCTTGCTGCCGCAGCCAGTCCTCGGGGTCGGCGTGGGTGTTGGCGTGGTTGTGCAGGTCGATCATCCACTGGCACAGCTGGCGGTCGTCGTGGATGTCGGTGGTGTTGTCGACCAGCGCGCTGAAATCGGCGTCGTTGTCGTTGTAGCAGTCCTCCAGCACGCGGTCGAGCACGCGCTGCTCGATTTGCAGCCGCTCCTGTTCGTCGCACAGCCGAAAATCGGTGCCAATGTCAAGATGGGCGGCTTGTTCGCGCAGCAGCTTGCTGCAATAGGCGTGGATGGTGCTGATGTTGGCCAGCGGCAGGCGGTTAAACTGGCGCTGCCAGTGGCTGCTGGTCGGTTCGGCGCGCATCTGCTCCAAAATGCGCTTGGCCATGCGGCCCTTCATTTCGGCGGCGGCGGCCTTGGTGTAGGTGATGAGCAAAAACTGCTCAAGGTCGTGACCCTCGGCCAGATAGCCCATCAGGCGCTCGATTAAAACGCGCGTCTTGCCCGAGCCGGCGGCGGCGCTGACCAGCAGTGCGCCGCCACGGTTGTCAATGGCCATTTGTTGTTGCAACGTCGGTTTCATGGCTGGCTCACCTCCTCGGCCAACAGGTCAAAGACCTCGGATTTGTCGTAGGTGCGGAAATAGCGGGGTCGGTCGCTGTCGCTGCGCGGGTCGAACTGGCAGCTGAGTTTGAATTGGCAGTAGCGGCAGGTCAGTGTGCCCTGAATGCAGGCCGGCTGCGCCTCCAACGCGCCCGACCGCATGGCAGCGCCCAGCTCGCCCATCAGCTTGTCGACGTGTCCGGCCAGACGGCCCCAGTTTTCCAAGGTCGTCAGCACATAGCTGTCCTTTTCTTTTGGTGGCAGAAAGCGCTCGCCCGGCTGCGGCTCCATGGCCTCCAGCAGCTCACGGTCGTCGAGCAGCAGGCCGGAGCGGCGCAGGCTGTCGTCGGGACGTGTTCCCTCGGCGGCAAAGACCTGCCGTGCCGGCACATAGAGCAGCCCGGCCGGCTGAACCTTGTCAACGCCAAAATGCTGCGCATAACGCTCTTTGGCCAGCTTATCCAGCCCCAGCGTGTACAAAAACAGTTGCAGGGACAGCCCTTTATACAGGTGGCTGAGCGAAAAGCCGCTGCGCCCTGATTTATAGTCGACGACGCGCAGGTAGAGCGTGCCGTCCTTGACATAGCCGTCAACGCGGTCGATTTTGCCCTGCAGCAGCAGCGAGCCGTCGGCGACGGGCAATGCCGGCAGGCCGTCGGCGCTGCCAAAGGCCAGCTCGGCGTCGAGCGGCTGGAATTTTGAGCCGTTGAGCTCCTGCGCGATGTTGGTCATGACCTGCTCGGCCATGTAGACCAGTCGGTTGACAATGACCTGTAGCCGCCGTGAGCGCTTTTCATCGGCAGGCAGGTAGCCGTCCAGCACCTGGTTGGCCAGACGGTTGGTCAGCTGCATGACGGCGGTGTCGGTGGTTTGCGTAAAGCCGCCGTGCGCCATGATGTGTACCGTGACCTGTTCAATGACGCTGTGCAGAAAGTTGCCGGTGTCGAGCTGGCGCAGACCCGCCTCGGGGCGCGGTGTGGCGCGTAGTCCATAGCGCAGAAAATACTGAAAACGGCACTTTTGCCACAAATCGACACGGGTGGCCGACAGCAGCGGTCTGTCGCGATAGAGCGCGCCGGCCGTCTGTGGCGACAGCGACTGGCGGCGAAAAGCGGCGGTGCGCTGCAAGGCGTTCAGGTAGTCGTCCTGACCGCCCAATCGGCGCAGCGCGGCCACTGCCAGCCGGCCGGCGTCGTCAGCGCGCGCGGCAGCGGCACGGCAGCTGTTAAGACTGCCGCCGAGCAGATAGGGCTGCAGCGCGTCGAGCGGCAGTGGCTCAAGGCCAAACCGCGCTCGCCAGCCGGCGACAAAGTGGTTTTCCTGCCGCTGGCCGGTCGGGTCTGGTATGCAAAGCGTCAGCGAGTCGGAGGGCAGCGTCACGGCCGAGTAGAAGGTGAACAGCTCGCGGTCAAGCCGCTGGTCGAGCGGCAGCGACAGGTTGTGTCCCAAGCCTTCCAAAAAAATGCGGTCACTGTCGGACAGCAGGCCACCCGGCTCGGGTGGCGTCAGCAGCTCGTCGTCGGCGCCGAGCAGAATGAGGTGCTTGAGCCGCCGTTTGCGCAGTCGGTCGGTCGAGCCGACCGATACGCTGTCGAGCGAGGCGGGTATTGAGCCGACGCTGTACTGCGACAGCACCAGCTTGAACAGCTCGGCAAACTGCTCCAGCGTCAGTGGGCTGTCGTTTAACACGCTGTGGCATTGCAGCAGCGCCTGACAGGCGATGTCCCACAGCTGCTGCGTTTCAATGGCCAGCTGCGGCTGACCCAGCTCTACCAGCCGCGCGGCGCGGCGCTCCAGCTGGCCGGCCAGATCGAGCCGTTCCATAAAATCATACAACGCCAGCGCCAGCTGCGCGGCCGGCCTGCCGCTCTGGGTGGCGACGCGCAGCTGCTCCAACGGTGCGATGGCGCGCACGCGCAGGGCGTTGACGGCGTCGAGTCGCTCGTGGTCGGCGTCGCGCCAGGCCTTGCCGTAGCCGTCGGGGTGACTGCGCCAGTCGGCGCGCCAGTTGCGCGGCTGCCATTGCAGCACATAGTTTTCCAGTGTGTCGCACTCGTCGGCGCTGAGTCCGGCCAGCCCCGTGCGCAGGTAGGCAAACAGCGAGTCGTAGGCGTAGCCGCTGCGCAGCGCCGACAACGCGGTCAGCAGCACGGACAGAATGGGTTTTTGCAAAATATCGACGGTGCGGTCGGCAAACACGGGGATGTCAAAACGGGCAAAGGTGGCGCACAGCGGCGCTAAAAAGCCGTCGATGTGGCGCGCCACAACGGCAATGTCACGGTAGCGGGCACCGTTGCGAACCAGCTTGGCCCCCGTGGCGGCGGCCACCTCGCAAGCCTGCCACACGGTGCCGGTGGCGAAGACGGCAATCGAGCCGTCATCGGCCGGCGGCTCGTCGTCGGCAGCGGCAAAGGGCGTCTGCTCCAGCGCACGCAGCCGCGACGCTTTGGCGCGATGGTTTTCGCTGTGCCGCACCGTTTCCACAGTGCGGCCGGCGGTCTCGGCCATTTGCGTCAGTTGCAGCGCGGTGCGCGCCGTTGTTTTAAAGTGGTCGAGGCGGGTGTCGGCGGCGTCGCAACAGAGCGCGACGCTGACGTCGCGTGCGCGCTCGACAAAGACGCGTAGCACCTCGACCTCGGCGGCGGTAAAGGTGACAAAGCCGTCGACAAACAGACGCACGTCATCTGCCATGCCGCTTTCGGGCAGCAGCCGCGCGATGTCCATCAGCGGCTCGCCGCAGTGGTAGCCGGTCTGCGTGCCGGCGGCGTCAAAGGCGGCCAGCAGCAGCGACAGGTCGTACAGTTTGTGGCGCATGGAGGGCTCGTCCGACTGCACTGAGGCCTCAAGCAGCTGCGCGGGCGTTACGGTGCCGCGCTGCAGTTCGTCGATGGTTTGCAGCAGCGAGGGCAAAAACCCAATGGAATGGGCGCTTTTCAAGTTGCTTTTGAGCTGGTCGCGCACCATGTCAAAGGCGGCTTTCATCACCAGCTGGCGTCCGCCGTCGTCAATGGCGGGCGGCAGCGGCAGACCGGCGCGCAGCAGCCGCGCCGACAGGCGCTTAAAGGTAATGACCTCGGCACAGCTCGCGGCGCGGTCGCCGGCCTCGGCGCACAACAGCCGCTCGGTTTCATGGCTGAAGGGCTCGGGCACCAACAGGTAGCAGGTGGCCGGATGCGGCTGAGCCGCCTCGTGGGCAATGGCGCGAAGCAGCGCCGTGCTCTTGCCGCTGCCGGCACGGCCGAGATGGAGCGTGAGTGGACGCACAGAGCGCACCTCCTTATCTAAATGCAAAGCGGCCGCTTTGACAGTCAGTGGCAGTCAAAGACGTCAAAGCGGCCGGCGTATGGCTGGCGTTGTTGGTTATACGTTGAACAAAAAATGCACGATGTCGCCGTCCTGCATGACGTAGCTCTTGCCCTCGCTGCGCAGCAGACCCATGTCGCGGGCGGCGGCGGTGCTGCCCGCGCGCAGGAAGTCGTCGTAGCCGACAACCTCGGCGCGGATAAAGCCGCGCTCAATGTCGCTGTGGATTTTGCCGGCGGCGGCAGGGGCTGGCGTGCCCTTGACAATGGTCCAGGCGCGCACCTCGGGCGCACCGGCGGTTAAAAACGAGATGTAGCCGAGCAGGTCGTAGCTGACGGTAATCAGCCGGTCGAGGCCCGACTGCTCCAGTCCCAGCTCCTGCATAAACTCGGCGCGCTCGTCGTCGTCGAGCGCCGACAGCTCGGCCTCCAGCTTGGCGCAGACGGGCAGCAGCTTTGCATTTTCGCTGTCGGCCAGCTGTTTGAGCGTGTTGTAGTGGCTGTTGTCCTGGGGTGCGGCGTAGCCGTCCTCGTCGAGGTTGGCGGCGTAGACGGTCGGCTTGTTGCTCAGCAGCGGCAGCGTGGCCAGCAGCAGCTGGGCCTTGTCATCGGCGTCAAACGAACGGGCGATGCCGCCGTTGTTGAGGTGCTCGGCCAGTTTTTCCAAAATGTCAACCTCGGTCCACGCGTTCTTGTCGGATGTGGCCATTTTTTTGGCTTTGTCCAAGCGGCGGTTGACGATGTCGAGGTCGCCCAGCGCCAGCTCGATGTTGATGATTTCCACGTCGCGCAGCGGGTTGGCGCCGCCCTCGACGTGCACGATGTTGTCGTCGTCAAAGCAGCGCACGACGTGGACTATGGCGTCTACCTCGCGGATGTGGGACAGAAACTGGTTGCCCAGCCCTTCGCCCTTGGACGCGCCGCGCACCAGCCCGGCGATGTCAACAAATTCTATCACAGCCGGTGTGACCTTTTCGGGCGAGTAGACCTGTGCCAGCTTGTCGAGTCGGGCGTCGGGCACGGTGACGACGCCGACGTTGGGGTTGATGGTGCAGAAGGGGTAGTTGGCCGATTCGGCACCGGCGCGGGTCAATGCGTTGAAAAGTGTGCTTTTGCCGACGTTGGGCAGACCGACAATGCCTAGTTTCATATCGTTTATACCAGCCTTTGTGTTTTTTGCCGATTATACAGGAATTGTCAGCCGGTGTAAAGTCGAAAGCGCGCATTTTCGTTTGACAGCGCACGGTTCGTACTGTACAATATAAAATTGAGTGAATGACGGCGCTGCAGGGCGCATTCCCACTTTTTTTGTTGGAGGGATGACAATGGCATTTGCCTTTTTCGGTGGTGTTCACCCCGAGGATCATAAGACCGCGACGCGGCACAAGCCGGTCGAACTATTAAGCCCGCCCAAGCGGCTGATTTACCCGTTGTCGATGCACATTGGCGCGCCTTGTTCGCCAATTGTCAACGTCGGCGACATGGTACATATTGGCCAGAAGATTGCCGACAGCAGTGCACCCATCAGTGCGCCCATCCACGCCAGCGTGTCGGGCGAGGTGGTTGGCATTGACCTGTACGAAAATGCCAATGGTGGCAGGGTCAAGTCAATTATCATCGACAACGACGAGCAGGAAATTATGCACGAGAGCGTCCGCCCGTACGGCAGTGTCGAGTCGCTGTCGCGCGACGATCTCTATAACATTGTGCGCGATGCGGGCATCGTCGGCGCCGGCGGCGCGGCCTTTCCCACCCATGCCAAAATTAAATCATCGGCCGACAAAACCGAGGTGCTGATTATCAACGGCTGCGAGTGCGAGCCATTCCTGACCGGCGACCACCGGCTCATGGTCGAGGCGCCGGAGGAAATCATAGGCGGCGTGCGCGTGCTGATGAAGCTGCTCAACACCGACAAGGCGGTCATTGCCATTGAAACCAACAAGCACGACGCCGCCGACATCGTGCAAAAAACGCTGCCGCGCAATGGCCCGATTGAAATTAAACTGCTGGCCACACGCTACCCGCAGGGCAGTGAGAAGCATCTGATTAAGGCCGTGACCGGCAAAGAGGTGCCGCCGGGACAACTGCCGGCCAGCGTCGGCGCGGCGGTGTTTAACGTCGAGACGGCCGCTGCCGTGCACCGTGCGGTGACCATGGGTCTGCCCTTTTTCCAGCGCGTCGTTACCGTGGCCGGCAACGCCGTGGCCAACGCCAAGAATTTGCGCGTGCGCATCGGCACGCCGTTCAGCGAGCTGTTTGCCGACACCGGCGGCTTCCGCGAGCGGCCGCACAAAATCATCATGGGCGGCCCCATGATGGGCATCGCACAACACAACGTCAAGGCGCCGGTGGTCAAGGGCACAAGCGGCCTGCTGGCCTTTACCGAAAAATATAAGCTGCCGCAGTCGAGCGACTGCATTCGTTGCGGTCGTTGTGTGCGGCACTGTCCCATGCGTCTGCTGCCGCTGTATATGTACGCTTTTGAGCACCACAACAAGCTGGAGGAGCTTAACCGCATGCGCATCACCGATTGCATCGAGTGCGGCTGCTGCTCTTACGTCTGTCCGGCGCGGCTGCATCTGGTGCAGTCGTTCCGCTCGGGTAAACAAAAGGTGCGCGCGTTGAAAGCGCAGCCGGCGCCCGAGAGCGCTAAAAAGGAGGGCTAGGCCATGCAGGAGATGTCTCTCTCGGTATCGTCGTCACCCCACCTGCGGGCTGACGACAACGTCCGCTCGACGATGCTCGATGTCATCATCGCGCTGATGCCGGCGCTGCTCTACGCCGTGGTCTACGCGTGGAAATGGCGCGCGCTGGCCATTGTGCTGGTGACGGTTATCAGCTGCGTGTTCTTCGAGTGGGCCTACCGCAAGCTGCTGGGCAAGCCGGGTTCCATCGGCGATTTGTCGGCCGTGGTCACCGGCGTGCTGCTGGCGTTTTGCTTGCCGGTCGGCGTGCCCTACTGGTTGCCGGTGGTGGGCGCTTTCTTTGCCATTGTTGTTGTCAAGCAGCTGTACGGCGGGTTGGGCAAGAACTTTATGAATCCGGCGCTGGCCGCGCGCGCCGTGCTGTTTGTGTCGTGGTCGGCGCAGATGATGACCTGGCACAACACCGGCCAGGCGGTGCCGCTGTGGGGCTCGGTGGCCGACGCCACAACCGGCCCGACACCGCTGGCACTGCTGCGCCAGACGCCGATAAAGCTGCCGACCGATGAATACAGCCTGCAGCAGCTGCTGTTTGGCCAACACGGCGGCAGTCTGGGCGAGGTGTCCATTGTGCTGCTGCTGGTGGGTGGGCTCTACCTGTTGGTGCGTCGCGTCATCACCGCGCGCATCCCCGTCGCCTTTATCGGCACGGTGGCGCTGGTTACCTTTGTCTTTCCGCAGGGCGGCGCCGACCGGCTCGACTTTATGCTCAGCCACCTGCTGACGGGCGGCTTGGTGCTGGGGGCCGTGTTTATGGCCACCGATTACTCCACCTCACCGGCAACGCGCGGCGGCCAGTGGCTGTTTGGCATCGGCTGCGGCCTGCTGACCGTCTTTATCCGCTATTTTGGCTCCTATCCCGAAGGCGTCAGCTTTGCCATTTTGATTATGAACGCCTGTGTTTGGATGATTGACAAGGCGTTTATGCCGCGGCGTTTCGGAACCAAGTTCTTTGGCCGCAAGGGAAAGGCGGTGTAAGGCATGGATTGGATACAGGAAAAGCCGAAAATCAGCGCCTTTAAGCTGACGCTGACACTGCTGCTGGTGTGTGTGATTGTGGCCGGCGCGCTGGGCGCTGTCGACGCCGTGACGCGCGGCACCATCGCCGACAACAAGCAAAAAGCCTATAACGAGGCGCAGCGGCACATCTTCCCCGACGCGACGTTTACGGCGCTGGACGGTACGGCCGAGGGCGACATCGCCGAGATTTGTCTGGTCACGGCCGCCGCAGGCGACGGTCAGCTGGGCGACAAGCTGGGATACACCGTGCGCGTGGCGCCGGCTGGCCGCAACGGCCCGATTGATATGCTGGTTGGCGTTGACATGGCGGGCAAGGTTGTCAAGGTTGAGGTGCTGTCCTCCAGCGAAAACGCCGACGGCGCCAAGACCTCGCAGGAGAGCTTTCTTACGCAGTATGCCGGCAAGTCGTCGGGCCTTGCGCTGGGCGACGGACAGGGCAACACCATTCAGGGTGTTACCAGTGGCACCATCTCGTCACGCGCGGTGACGGCGGGCGTCAACACGGCGCTGCAGGGCATTGCCGACCTGAGCCGTGGTGAGGAGATCGACAACGAGCCCGAGATGGTGGCGTCGTCGGTGCCGACGGTTAATCCGACAGGAGGTGAGACGCCGTGAACAAAACACTCAAGCAGTTTTCCGACGGTCTGCTGACGCAGAACCCGACGCTGGTGCTGCTGCTGGGCATGTGCCCGACCATGGCCATCTCAACCACGGTCAAAAACGGCATTGGCATGGGCGTGGCGGCCACCATTGTGCTGATTTGCTCCAACCTGATTATCAGTGTGTTTCGCAACCTCATTCCCCCGCAGGTGCGCATCGCCTGCTATGTTGTGATTATTGCCGGCTTTGTCACGGTTATTGATATGCTGATGCAGGCCTATCTGCCCGATTTGGCTCAGTCGCTGGGCGTGTTTATCCCGTTGATTGTCGTCAACTGTATCATTCTGGCGCGCGCTGAGTCGTACGCGTCGAAAAACGGCGCCTTTCGGTCGGCCATCGACGGCCTGTCGATGGGGCTGGGCTTTACAGCGGCGCTGGTCGTTGTCAGCTCCATCCGTGAGATTTTGGCGTCGGGCACCTGGCTGGATCTGCGCGTTTTTCCGGTCGCGTACAAGCCGGTGGCCATCATGGGCATGCCGCCGGGCGGCTTTCTGACGCTGGGCTGCGTGATTGCGTTGGCGCAGGTGTTGCTCAGCCGTCGCAAGAAACGCGGCTTGCCGCCGCAGGTGACAGAGGCCATTGAGGTCACGGAGACGGAAGGAGGCGACACGCTGTGAGCTTTCATTCCGTTCTGACCCTGGCGCTGGGCGCCATTCTAGTTGAAAACTTCGTGCTGGTTAAGTTTTTGGGCATCTGCCCCTTTATGGGCGTCAGCAAACGCATGGACACGGCGGTTGGCATGGGCTTTGCCGTCATCTTTGTTATGACGGTGGCTTCGGCCTGCACCTTTGCCATCGACAAGCTGCTGGTGTGGTTGGAGCTGACATCGCTGCGCACCGTCGCGTTTATTTTGGTCATTGCGGCGCTGGTGCAGCTGGTGGAAATGTTTTTGGCCAAGGTCGTGCCGGCGCTGCACGAGGCGCTGGGCATCTATCTGCCGTTGATTACCACCAACTGCGCGGTGTTGGGCGTGGCGCTGCTCAACAGCTCGCAGGGCTATAATTTCATCGAGAGCGTTATCTATGCCTTTTGTGCCGGTGTCGGCTTTTTACTGGCCATCGCGCTGTTTGCCAGTGTGCGCGAGCGGCTCGACTTTGCCGACTATCCCAAGGCCTTCGAGGGCTTTCCCATTGCGCTGGTTACCGCGGCGCTGCTGTCCATCGCCTTTATGGGCTTTGGCGGCCTGAAAATTTAAGAATGTGAGGCGATAGACCTATGGCAAACAATCCGATTGTTACGATTACCATGGAAAACGGCGCGGTGATGAAAGCCGAGCTGTACCCCGACATCGCGCCCAACACCGTGCGCAATTTTCTTGATTTGGTCAGCAAGGGCTACTACAATGGCCTGATTTTTCATCGCGTCATTCCCGGCTTTATGATTCAGGGCGGATGCCCCGACGGTACCGGCATGGGCGGGCCCGGCTACAGCATTAAGGGCGAGTTTGCCGGCAACGGCATCGCCAACGATCTCAAGCACACACTGGGCGTGCTGTCTATGGCGCGCAGCGGCCATCCCGACTCGGCCGGCAGCCAGTTTTTCGTTATGGTCGACGATGCGCCGCACCTCGACCGGCAGTATGCCGGTTTCGGTAAGGTCATTGAGGGCGTTGAGGTGGCGCTGGCCATTGCCGCCGTGGAGCGCAATCTGCGCAACGACCGTCCCGTCAGCGACCAGCGCATTGCCAGCATGACGGCCGAGACCTTTGGTCAGGACTACGGCAA
The DNA here is from genome assembly GCA_031549605.1 of Oscillospiraceae bacterium. Taxonomy (GTDB): domain Bacteria; phylum Bacillota; class Clostridia; order Oscillospirales; family UBA929; genus WRAI01. The sequence goes on from JAVBPM010000006.1 coordinate 30,190, forward strand.
GCCGGCGGTTCGCTAGGCGGCGGAGGCACAATCGGGAATAACCGGAAGCAAAGGGGTTAGACTATGGATATCAAAATCGTACTCTACGCCGTGGCCATTGTCGGCGCGTTGGGGCTTTTCTTCGGCATCATGCTGTCGATTGCCGCCAAAAAGCTGCAGGTCGAGCGTTCGGAGGAATATGCGCCGCTGTTGGAGCTGTTGCCCGGCGCCAACTGCAGCGGCTGCGGCTTTGCCGGCTGCGGCCAGCTGGCCGAGGCGCTGTTGGCCGGCAAGGCCGAGCCCGACGCCTGCCCTGTGGGTGGGCCGGAGGTGGCGCAAAAAGTGGCCGACCTGCTGGGCATCCAGCTGACCAAGAACACGCGCATGACGGCCATGGTGCGCTGCTCGGGCGGTATTCGCGCACGCAAAAAATTTGACTACGACGGTATCATCGACTGCCATGCCGCTATGGGCATTGGCGGCGGTCCCAACGAGTGCAATTTTGGCTGTCTGGGCATGGGCAGCTGTGTCGGCGCCTGTAAATTCGGCGCCATCAGCATTGACGACGGCGTGGCCGTGGTCGACCACGAGCGCTGCACCGGCTGCAAGGCCTGTGTGCGCGCCTGCCCCAAGAATATTATCATTACCATTCCCTACACCGCCGACGTTGTGGTGGCGTGCAGCTCGCGTGACAAGGGTGCCAACCTGCGCCGTATGTGCGAAATCGGCTGTTTGGGCTGCAGCATTTGTCAGCGCGCCTGTAAGCAGGGCGCCATCAAGGTTGTGGACAACCTGGCCAGCATTGATTATGAAAAGTGCACCGGCTGCGGCGACTGCGCCGAGAAATGCCCGCGCAAGTTGATTGTTGACGCCAAACTGGAGGCCGGCGCATGGCGCCCGGCCCCGCAAGCCAGTGAGACGTCGGCCACCTAAGGAGATGTAACGCATGGCTCGTCGCCGATCCTATCATGTACGAACTAAACGCCGCACCGGCGTGCGTATTGTGGCATGGGTCGCGGCTGTGCTGGCGCTGCTGGCCGTATTTTTTCTCTACGTGTTGCCGACACATATCATCCCTTGCTATCTGGTTAAGGAGCCGGACGGGCTGCACGTTAAGATTTGGTTTGTCGATGAGCTGGTGGCCACTTGCCCGCCGACAGACAACGCGGTGCCCTAAGGTAAAGCGCCCTCACAGCCGCGGCTGTGGGGGCGTTCTGGTCTTATGGCTGGCTGTGCAGCAGGTCGAAAAATTCGGGTGTAAACGGCTCAATTTCGGGATGCCATTGCACGGCCAGCAGCGGCAGCTGCTTGTGTTCGACGGCTTCTATCACGCCGTCTTCGCTGACTGCGGTGGCCATCAGCCCGGGCGCCAGCCGACCGACGGCCTGATGGTGGTAGCTGTTGACGGTAAAGCGCGGGCCCCACAGCGCGTTGGTGCGGCTGCCGGTCAGCGTCGAGACGTCGTGCAGCCGGCCGTTGCTGTGGTCGATGCCGCGCTGCGCGGGTAAATCCTGTACCAGCGTGCCGCCCAGCGCTACGTTGAGGATCTGAATGCCGCGGCAGATGCCGAAAATTGGCTTTCCGGCGGCGGCAAACTGTTGAATTAACGCAATTTCCAGCCGGTCGCGCGCGACGTCGGCCTTGACGGTGTCGTTGACAACGCGCTCGCCAAACAACGCGGGGTCGATGTCGCCGCCGCCCAGCAGCAGCAGCCCGTCAAAGCAGCCGATATGGCAGGGCGCCTTGAGCGCCAGCACAATATCGATGTCGGCCAGCCGGTCGAGATAGCGCTGATGCGGCAGCGCGCCGGTGGTGCAGGTAACAAGATACAAGCGTCGTGGCATATTGCAGCGCCTCCTATTCCGTTAAATCAGTCTATGCAAACGGTGCAAAGGGTGTTATACTATTTGGAAACAAAGGAGGGGTGTGCTGTGATTACCCAAACCGACAAGATTTATAAAATGGCCACGACCGCCATTTTCTCGGCGCTTATTATACTGATGACCATTGTGCCGTACACCGGCTACCTGCCCATCATTCCCGCAGCGGCGGAAATTACGACGCTGCACGTCGTTGTTATCTTGGGTGCCGTGCTGGTGGGACCCGCCTATGGCGGCGTCTTGGGCGGCGTCTGGGGCCTATCCTGCTGGGCGCGCGCCGCTGTGTTGATCGGCACGCCGGGTGTTGATGTTTTTGCCAAGCATCCCGAGATGACGGTACTGCCGCGTATTTTGGTGGGTGTTGTGGCCGGCTGGCTGGCGTTTAAGCTGGCGGCAAAAGGTCGCAAGGCGGCATGGCGCATTGCGCCGGCCGTGGCCGGAACGCTGACCAACTCTGTGCTGGTCATTTCAATGCTTATCTTTATCGTCGGGCGTCAGAAGGGGTTTATTGAGGACTTTATCACCTATGCCGTAACGGTCAACGCCTTAATTGAGCTGGCTATGGCGTGTGTCCTCGTGCCGCTGATTGCCTCAGCGCTGGAAAACGCGCGCCGCCGCTGATGGCTTGTCTATACCAAACGCCACTGCTTAGGCAGTGGCGCAGACTGTCAAAAAAGCGCGCACCGTAAAACCAGTGTCAGAAAAGAGAGAAAACGGCGGCGTAAGGTTGCGTTTTGATTCTCGGCTAATGCTTTGCGGCGTATCGACAAGGTCGCTGCGCCGCAATGGTTTTACTTGCTGCAGAAACGCTGTCCTAGCGTACCATCGTACGCCGACGGACAGCGTTTCTTTGCCTGCGCACTTCTTTGTCGGTCTGTCAGTGTGCAAAAAACAAGTTTTTTGCACACGCTGCGCCACTGCATAGGCAGTGGCGTTATGTTTTTTGTCACACAGTGTCGGGCGGTGTCATATGTTGGTGCGTGGGATGCACAAGAGACAGCGTGTGGGATGCCACAAACACCATTATGTACGACGCCGCATCACCACGTCGGCGGGCACGATTTGAATCTGCCCGTTGCTCAGTTGGGTCAGCGCCTGCGAAAAAGATTGTATCTCCTCAGTCAATAGCGCCAGCTCCAGCGACACCTTGTCGGTATACTCGACAGCATCCTCTGTGCCGCCATGGTGCGCTACCAGTCGGCGAATTGACTCGAGAAGGGCGTAGTCGCAGTCAAAATGCAGCCGCTGCCACGGTGCCAACGTGGTGATGCCGGCGGCGTCGAGTGCTTGCTTAGCGGTGGTTCCATAAGCGCGAACCAGACCGCCGGCCCCCAGCATTACGCCGCCGAAATAACGGGTGACCACGCATAACGCGTTGGTCACTTTGTTTTTGTTCAGCACGTCGAGCACGGGCAGTCCGGCCGTGCCACTGGGTTCGCCGTCGTCGCTGTACCGCGCGACGTGGATGTCGTTAAAGGTATAGGCGTAGACGTTGTGTGTGGCGTCCCAGTGCTTTTTTTTCACGTCCTTAATCAGCGCCAGTGCCGTCGGCTCATCGTCGACCGGCCAGAGATAGCCGAGAAAACGCGAGCGTTTTTCCACGTACTCAATGCAGCCGGCCTGTTGCGGCACCCGAATGTCAGTCATGTGCAATCCATTGCTGCAAGCGCCCCCGCAGGCGGCTGTCGCAGATGACGTCGACTTGAATATGCTCGGGCTGGTAGTCGACCTGTTGCACATGACCGTCCTTGTAAAAATCGTCGACGAGGTTGGCGCGGTCGTAGGGCAGCGCAAAGCGCGTCAGCTTGCGGTCGGCGTTAAGCGTTTGCGCCAGCTGCGCCAGCAGTTCGGGCAGACCGTCGCCCGTCTTGGCCGATACCAACAGTCCGGACTGGCCACCGTGCAGCGGCGAGACATCGGTCATTAAATCGGCTTTGTTGTAAATGCGCAGCAGCGGCTTTTTGCCAGCGCCCAGCTGCTCGACAATGTCCTCGACGACCTCGGCTTGCTTGGCCCAGTCGGGGTGGGAAAAGTCGATGACGTGCAGCAGCAGGTCGGCATGAGTCAGCTCCTCCAGCGTCGCCTTAAAGGCCTCAATGAGGTGGTGGGGCAGCTTGTGCATAAAGCCGACGGTGTCGGTCAGCAGCGCCGTGGCGCCGTCGGGCAGCGTCAGCTGACGCGTGATGGGATCGAGTGTCTCAAACAGCCGGTTGCACGCTACGACATCGGCGCCGGTCAGCGCGTTGAGCAGGCTCGATTTTCCGGCGTTGGTGTAACCAATCAGCGCCACGGTGGGTATCTGGTTTTTCTGGCGTTGGACGCGTTGCAGCGCGCGTACCTCGCGTACGCGCTTGAGCGCGCTCTCCAATTGGTGGATGTGACGGCGGATGTGGCGGCGGTCGGTTTCCAGCTTGGTTTCGCCCGGGCCGCGTGTGCCAATGCCGCCACCCAGCGCCGCGCCGGTACGGCTCATGGCCGCGCCCTGACCCATCAGACGGGGCAGGGTGTAGCGATACTGCGCCAACTCGACCTGCAGACGGCCCTCGTGCGTTTGGGCGCGTGCGGCGAAGATGTCAAGCACCAGCACGCTGCGGTCAATGACGCGGCAGTTTAGCTCGTTTTCCAAGTTGCGGGTCTGTGACGGCGACAGCTCGTTGTCAAAGACAACCAGCTCGATGTCGTGGTTGTCGCATAGCTCCTTAAGCTCCTGTAGCTTGCCCTTGCCAATCATGGTGCGCGGGTCGGGCGACTCGCGCTGTTGCAGTGTGCGGGCGATGCAGACGCCGCCGGCTGTTTGCAGCAGCGACTCGAGCTCGTCAAGTGTATGGTCGTCGGCCAGCTCGTTGTCGGCCAGTGCCGGTGACGAGACGCCGACCAGTAGCGCGCGTTCGGTTATCGGTTCAATTTGGCGATCAGACATTGTTCAATTTCTCCTATGAAAATGGTGTGATAATCTTTCTGCGGATAGTTTCTGTCAATGGCGGCGTCAATAAACCCGGCGGGGTCGAGCACGCCTTTGTAAATTTTGCGGCAGATGATGATGCGCTCGGCTTGCTCAAAGGCGGCCAGCTCGCCGTCGCGCCATAGCGTCAGGCCGGCCTGCGCGATTTTGTCGCCGTCGCGACCGCTTGTTTTACCGCACAGCGTCAGCGCGCCGCGGTAGGTTTCGGGCAGGAAGCTGAGCGTAAAACGGTCGGCAGCGTCGAGAAATTCGTGGGTGTAGCGCTGCGGCCGCACGTAAATGGTGGCCACCTTCTTATTCCACAGCACGCCCAACCCGCCCCAGCTGGCGGTCATGGAGTTGACGCTGCCGTCGGGCTTGGCGGCTGTCACAAGCATCCACTGTTTGCCGATGTCAGAAAACAGGTCGGTAGTTAAGTCACTGGTCTTTAGCTGCTTAAACATAGTAAACCCTCCTACATAAAAAATGACAACCCGCACCATGACAGTGCAGGTTGTCCCATCAACAATTTACTTTGTGAGGCCGAACTTCTTGTTGAAACGGTCGACGCGTCCGCCCGTATCAACCAGCTTTTGCTTGCCGGTGTAAAAGGGGTGGCACTTCGAACAAATCTCGACGCGGATGTTCTCCTTGGTCGAGCCCGTTTCTATGACTTCGCCGCACGCACAACGAATTGTTGTGGGGACATAGTTGGGATGGATTCCTTCCTTCATGGGGTTCACCTCATTTAGTTTGATAGCCCGATGAGTATAGCACATCGGAAAATAAAATGCAAGGATTATTTTTTACTGCCCGCAGCCCAAGTCTTCCAGCAATTCAATCGCGTCGCAGATGAGCGCTTCGCAGACCTTTTTGCGCAGCTGTTGGTCGGTGTAGTGCTGGAAGCCCTCGGCGGTTTTCAGGTTGCAGTCGAGCAACTGGTAGCAGCCTAGCGCGTCGTGTTTTTCTTTGAACTGGGCGGTGAAGCGCTCGGTCTGTTCCATGCAACGCTTTTTGTCGGCCGGTTCGTTGCCGCCGGCCAAACCAATGACCAACACAGCGCCCGATACAGCGCCACACAGCTCGCCGCAGCGCACACCGCCACCGAGTCCGCAGGAAATGCGCGTGGCGGTGGCCGGGTCAAGCCCGTAGTGCTCGGCAAAGACGGCCAGTACCGATTGGGCGCAGTTGAAGCCGCTGTTGAACAGCTGGAGCGCCTGTTGTTGTCGTTGTGTCATAGGCACCTCACAGTCGACCGATATCATGTCGGCAGAACATGCCGTCAAAATGGATGGGGCGCAGCGCCGTGTAGGCGTTGGCCAGCGCCTCGGGCAGGTTGTCGGCCAGCGCCGTGATGCCCAGCACGCGGCCGCCGTTGGTGACCAGCGCGCCGTCCTTGAGCGCCGTGCCGGCGTGGTAGACGGTGGCATTGTGCACCTCGTCCAGCCCGGTGATGGGCAGGCCCTTGGCATAGCTGCCGGGGTAGCCGCCGCTGGCCAGCACCACGCAGGCGGCGGCGCTATTTCTCCAGCGCACGGGCAAATCGGCCAGCGTGCCGTTTATGGTGGCGTGGCAGATGTCAACCAAATCGCTGTCCAGCAACGGCAGAATGACCTGCGTCTCGGGGTCGCCAAAGCGGGCGTTGTATTCGATAACTTTAGGCCCGTCGGGCGTCAGCATCAGGCCAAAGTAAATCACGCCCTTAAAGGGTCTGCCCTCGGCGGCCATGCCGTCGATGGTCGGCTGGAAAATGGTCTTCATGCAGCGCTCGGCCAGCTCGGGCGTGTAGTGCGGCGACGGGCAGATGGCGCCCATGCCGCCGGTGTTGGGACCCTTGTCACCGTCAAAGGCGCGTTTGTGGTCCTGCGAGGCGGGCATGGGTACGACGGTCGTGCCGTCGGTAAAGGCCAGCACCGTTACCTCGGGGCCGGTCATGCACTCTTCAATGACCACGCGGCTGCCCGATGCGCCAAACGCGCCGTCGCGCATCATGGACAGCACGGCGGCCTCGGCCTCGTCGGGCGTCTGGGCGATAATCACGCCCTTGCCCAGCGCCAGCCCGTCGGCCTTGATGACGATGGGCGTCGGCTGGCTTTTGAGGTAGGCCAGCGCGTCTTCTTCGTTGTCAAAGGTGGCGTAAGCGGCGGTGGGGATGTTGTACTGTTGCATAAAGCCTTTGGAAAAGACCTTGCTGCTTTCTAACATAGCGGCGTTGGCGCGCGGCCCGAAGGCGGCGATACCCAGTTGCTCGAGCCGGTCGACCAGACCCAGCGCCAGCGGGTCATCGGGCGCGACAAAGACGAGATCGGGCTGGTTTTTCACCGCCCAGTCGCAGAGCGTGTCGAGGTCGGTGGCGGCTATGGGCAGGCAGGTGGCCAGCTGCGCGATGCCGGCGTTGCCGGGCGCGGCGTAGAGCGTCGGCTTGTGGCGGCTAGCTGCCAGCGCCGTGGCAATGGCGTGCTCGCGGCCACCGCCGCCAATCAGCAGTATTGTCATAAGCGCCTTAGTGCTTGAAGTGGCGCATGCCGGTAAACAGCATGGCAATGCCGTGCTTGTCGGCGGCGTCAATGGAGTCCTGGTCGCGAATCGAGCCGCCGGGCTGCATGATGGCGGCAATGCCGACACGGGCGGCCGCCTCGACACAGTCGGGCATGGGGAAATAGGCGTCGCTGGCCATGACCGCACCTTGGCAGGCATCACCGGCGTACTGAATGGCCAGTTCCAGCGCCGTGATGCGGTTACACTGGCCGGGACCGATGCCCACCGTGCGCTTGCCGTTGACCAGCACGATGGCGTTGGACTTGACGTGCTTGACTACTTTCCAGGCGAAATCAAGCTGCGCCTGCTGTTCGGGCGAGACCAGCGCTTCAGAGACGCGCTTGATGCCTTCGTACAGCTGGGTGTCGGCGCTCTGCACCAGCAGGCCGCCGGCCACCTTTTTGAATTCATGGGCGGTGGTGGGCACGTGGTCGGTGATGCCGGGCAGCGTCATGATGCGGATGTTCTGCTTTTTGGTCAGCAGCGCCAGCGCCTCGGCGGTAAAGGATGGGGCGATGACAATTTCGATAAACATACCGGCGATGGCCTGTGCGACGGTGGCGGTGCACTCGCGGTTGAGCGCGATGACGCCGCCGAAGATGGACACCTTGTCGGCCTCGTAGGCGTTGTGCCACGCCTCGTCGATGTTTTCTCCAATGCCGACGCCGCAGGGTGTGGCATGCTTGACGGCCACGCAGCAGGGCTCGGCAAACTCTTTAATCAGCGCCAGCGCGCCGTTGAGGTCGTTGATGTTGCAGAAGGACAGCTCTTTGCCGTGCAGCTGCTGGGCGTTGACAAGGTCGCCGTCGGTGGTCTTGACCTCGCGGTAGTAGCAGGCGGTTTGGTGCGGGTTTTCGCCGTAGCGCAACGACTGCTGCTTTTCAAAGGTCAGCGTCAGCGTCTCGGGATACTCGATGCCCTGCTGGGCTACAAAATACTCGGCTACCAGCGCGTCGTACTGCGCCGTGTGTTCAAAGACCTTGCGCGCCAGTGTGAAGTTGAAGTCGCGCGACGGCTTACCCTTTTTCAGCTCGTCGAGCAGCGGCTGGTAGTCGGACGGGTCGACGACCACGCAGACATCCTGCCAGTTCTTGGCCGCGGCGCGAATCATGGTCGGGCCGCCGATGTCGATGTTTTCAATGGCCTCCTCCAGCGTGACGTCGGGCTTGGCGACCGTCTGCTTGAAGGGGTAGAGGTTGATGGCGACCACGTCGATGGGCGCGATATTCAGCTCGGCCAGCTGTGCCATGTGCTGGGTGTTGCCGCGCATGGCCAGAATGCCGCCGTGAATATTGGGGTGCAGCGTTTTCAGGCGCCCGTCAAGGCACTCGGGAAAGCCGGTGACATCGTCAATGGGCGTGACGGTCACACCGGCACTTGTCAGCGCCTTGGCTGTGCCGCCGGTCGAAACGATTTCATAGCCGAGGGCGGCCAGCCCTTGGGCAAAGGCGACCAGTCCCGTTTTATCGGACACACTGAGCAGAGCACGTTTTTTCATGTCGTCAACCTCCGAATGATGTAGTGTAATTTTTTAAATCAGCGGTCTATGTGGACGATGCGTCCGCGAACGGTCAGCGCGCCGGCGCTGTATAGCCGCACTGCTTCGCACAGCAGCGGCCACTCGCATTGCTCCATCACACGGCGCTGCAGGCGTTCGGCGGTATCGTCGGGTAAAATATCGAGCGCGCGCTGGGCGATGATGGGCCCGCCGTCGGTCTCGGGCGAGACAAAGTGCACCGTCGCGCCGGTCAGCTTAACGCCGTAGTCGAGCGCCGCCTGATGCGGCCTTAGCCCGTACATGCCGTCGCCGCAAAAAGAGGGGATGAGCGCCGGATGAATGTTGATGACGCGGTTTTCATAGACGCGACAGAACTCGGGCGACAGCACAAACATAAATCCGGCCAGCACTACGAGGTCAATGCGCTGTTCGGTCAGCTTGTCGAGTATCGCGCGGGTAAAGGCGACGCGGTCGGGCCAGTCCTTTTTGTTAACCACTACGGTGTCGATGCCGACGCTCTGCGCGCGTTTCAGCGCGTAGGCGTCGGGGTTGGAGGACAGCACCAGCGCCAGCTCGGCGTCGGGAAAGGTGGCTCGGGCGTCAATCAGCGCTTGTAAATTGGTGCCGCCGCCGGAAACGAGTACGGCAATGCGGGTCACAGAATCACGCCCTCGTCGCCGGCTACAATGCTGCCGATGAGATAGGCGGGTTCATTGGCGGCGGCCAGCGCGGCCAGCGCGGCGTCGGCGTCATCGGCGCGAACGGCCACGATCAGACCCAGTCCCATGTTAAACGTGTTGTACAGGTCGTTTTTGCCCAGATTACCACGCTCGGCCAGCAGCGAGAAGATGGGCAACGTCGGGAAGCTGCCGAGGTCGATTTTGGCCGACAGCCCTTTGGGCAGCATACGCGGCACGTTTTCGATAAAGCCGCCGCCGGTGATGTGGCTGATGCCTTTAAGGGTCACGGTGCCGCGCAGCGCCTTGATGGCGTTTACGTAGATGCGCGTCGGGGTCAGCAGCGCCTCGCCCAGTGTGCAGCCGAGCGACGGCTCGAGCACGGCCAAGCCCTCCTGACTGCAATCCAAGATGCTGCGAATGAGCGCAAAGCCGTTGGAGTGTACGCCCGACGAGGGCAGGCCAATCAGCACATCGCCGACCTGCGCCGAGCTGTTGTCGACCATGTCGTCTTTGTCCACGACGCCGACGCAGAAACCGGCGAGGTCGTAGTCGCCCTCGGCGTAGACGCTGGGCATTTCGGCCGTTTCGCCGCCGACCAGCGCGCAACCGGCCTGACGGCAGCCCTCGGCCACGCCGGTGACGATGGCGGCCACTTTTTCGGGCAGTGTTTTGTGAATGCCGATGTAATCGAGAAAAAACAAAGGCTGCGCACCCGAGCACGCCACATCGTTGGCGCACATCGCTACACAGTCAATGCCAATGGTATCGTGCTTGTCCAGCGTTGCCGCCAGCTTGATTTTGGTGCCGACGCCGTCGGTGCCGGAGACAAATACCGGTGTCTTGAGGCCGCTTAAATCGGGCTGAAACAGGCCGCCAAAGCCGCCCAGTGTGCCTAGCACGCCGGGGATATAGGTCGACTCCACGCTTTTTTTCATCAGCTCTACAGCCTTGTAACCGGCCTCTACGTCGACACCGGCCTGTGCGTAACGATTGTTGCTCACAGCGCGCGCACCTCCTCTTGAATGGCGGCGTCGGCCGCGATGAGCTTGTCCACAGCGCTGGCGCGAGCGGCTTGCAGTTTGTCCTGCAGGGCGCTGTCGGACAGCGATAAAATCTGAACAGCGAGCAGCGCCGCGTTTTCGGCGCCGTCGATGGCGACGGTGGCGACGGGCATGCCCTTGGGCATCTGCACGGTCGACAGCAGCGCGTCAAGACCGTCGAGCGTCGACGATTTGACGGGAATGCCGATCACCGGCAGCGTCGAGTGTGCGGCCAGCGCGCCGGCCAGATGCGCCGCTTTACCGGCGGCGGCAATCAGTACGCCAAAGCCGTTTTGTGCGGCGGTTTGGGCAAACTGCTGGGTCAGTGCCGGACTGCGGTGGGCGCTCATGACGTGCACCTCGAAGGGCACTTGGTACTGCTTGAGTGTGGCCGCGGCGGGCTTTACGGCGGGCCAGTCGCTGTCGCTGCCCATGATAATGGCAACCTTGAACGGCATGTGCAAGCCTCCCTATTTTTATACTGCGTTTATTGTACCGAAATGCGCCGCTGATTACAAGAACATGAAGCGAAATGCTGGCATATTTTTTTTGACAAAAGCCGTCATATTGCATAAAACAGGCGTTGACAAAGCTGTCAACGCCTGTTTGGCGGCAAGTGGATTAGGGGGCCGGTGCTTCGGTGGCCGGCGCGGCAGAGGCGGGAGGCGCGGCTGCGGTGGGGCCGACCTCGGTGGTGCGGTCAGATTTTTTGTAGACGTCGTAGGACATCTTGGTGCGGCTGATGAGCTTGTCATTGCCGTCATAAACGCAGCGGTAAGCCTCGCTGGTGTAGCCGGTGTGTCCGGGGTCAGCCAGCTTGCTGGTGCCGGGCGCCATCGCGGGGTTGACAGTGGTAACTGTCTTGAACGGCGTGGTCGACAGCTTAATCGACTCCATTTTGACGTAGGTATCGTCAATCTTGGTGCCCATGACGGTGCAGATGACCTGGCCGTTTTTGAGCGAGGTCAGCAGCTTGACGGGGTAGTCACTGGTGTTGCGGAACTTGAAGTCAAGGCTGCCCCAGTAAACGGTGGCGTCGAGGCTGAGCTTGCTGTACACGACGGCGAAGACATGATTGTCGCGCTCGACGATTTCCATGTTGGTGTACAGCGCCGCCTGATAGATGGTGGTGGCCACCTGACAGATGCCGCCGCCGACGTCGTCAATCAGTTTACCGGCCTTGTACACGCCGGCGTCCTTAAAGCCGCGACTGGTGGTGCGTTCACCGACCGACTGGTTGTAGGAGTAGACGTCGCCGGGGTTGAGAATGACGCCGTTGGTGTACTCTGCGGCCAGACGCACGTTGTTGGTGCGGTTGGCACCAAAATCGTGCAAATCGGTCTTGGCGACGTAGAGTACGTCTCTAAACAGGCGCTCGTCCAGTTCCTCCAGTGTGACCTTGGCCTTGACCGTGGTGAGCGGAATGGTCACGGGATTGGCCTGCGAGTCGTCGAGCAGTTTTTTGCCGGAGGTGACGTCAAGCTCAATGCCGCTCTTGTCGGGCAGCTTCTTGCCGGTGTTCTTCTCAACCTTGGCGCTGACCGGCTCGACGTAGACATCCTTGGCAATGTCGTCCAGCGAAACTTTGATGCGCGGAATGACAATTTTGTTGAAATCCTTGGGCTGGGGCTGGTGACCGGTGGCGATGTCGGTAAAGGCGTCATTAAAGGCTTGGATCAGGCCGTTTGTGTCGTAAATCACGCCGTCCTTGCCTTGCCAGACGACAACGCTGGTGGGTGTCACCTCAAAGGTGTCGTTGGCGCGTGTCACCTGACGCTCGGCGACAAAGGTGTTGACCTTCTCTTCAATGGCGGCCTGGTCAATGTACAGCGTTGGGTTGGCGTCTATGTCCTGCTGGGTGCCTTGCAGCGCGATAATGTCGCCCAGCCGGTTGAAGATACTGCCCTTCCGGCCAATTTCATAGGCGCGGTCGATGGCAGTTTCATCGACAAAGGAGAGCTTAACCTCGTCGGTTGAAAGCGTCAGCTGTTCGTCGTCGATGGACAGCGTTACGCCGGTGATTATGGCGCCGCTGCTGTCGGTGGCAAAGGTGCTGTGCGACTGCTTCAACATGATATCGCGCGCCTGTTCCTTGGTTTTGCCGCCGAAGTCAACGCCGTCAATGTACACGCCGCTGTAAATCTTGTTCGAGGACAGCACGACAGCGCAGACAACGATGATAACAACAAGCAGCAGGCCGACAATGCCCGTGGCAATCAACGGCAGTTTGGAGCGCTTCTTGGCGTCCGGCTTGTCAGTCTTGACCTTTGTGGAGGAGGGTAACGTAACGGTGGTCATCACACTGCCGCCGGGCAGCTGGGTAGCGGTGCGGCTTGGCGCGGCGGTAGCGGTGGGCGCCGGCTTGCTTGCCGCCGGCCTGGACGGCGCGGCAGCAGGCGTTTTGACTTCCGGCGCGGGCGCCGCCGGTTTGGCGGGCGCAGCAGCGACGGTTGGTTTTGTTTCGATGGCTGCGGTCGACGACTTGGCCGCCGGCGCGGCAGGTGCGGCCGCGGCTGTCTTTGCCTCGGCAACAGAACGAGCCGGTATCGGCTTTGGTTTGACGGACGGGGTCGTCGGCTTGGCGGACGGTGTTACCGGCCTGACGCGCACTCGCTCCGGCTGTCTGCCGGTGGCAGAACGCGCGGACGGAGACGGTGTCGGCTTCGCGCCGGTGGCCGGACGCTTTTCAGTCTCCGGCTTGGATGCGGCGGACGGTTGGGCCGCCGGCTTGGCGGTCGCTGGCCGCGGGGTTTGGCCGGCAGGGCGCTGACCGGCCGGACGCACGGATCGTGCGCCGCTAGTGGGGCTGGGCTGGCGGTTGACGGGTCGCTGCGCGTTGGCAGGCGTCGCGTCGTTTGCACTGCTCTTACCCTCCGGTTTGTTGGTCGGCTTGTCGGTCATAGAGTCACCTCATAATTGGAGATAATACTATTATACTAATGACGGGTGAAAATACAATGACAGAACGGTTACAATTTTCTGTCAAATTTAATAGAAATTGGTCGACATAAAATTCATTTGTCATGATAATTTTTATACAAAGTGAAAAAAATGTTGACATCCACGCGTCGATGCTGTAATCTATAACAGACTAACGGCAAAAGGGGTAGTGCCCATGGCATCGCAGAACCGGCAGACGGCTGCCGATGAGGTGCTGTGCCGTCAGGCGCAAGCCGGCGACCAGCTGGCCGAGGAGACCCTTATCGTGCGCTACGCGCGCACGGTGCGCCGCTGTGCCCACCCGTTGTTTTTAATGGGCGGCGACGCCGAGGATCTTTTCCAAGAGGGTCTGCTGGGGCTGTTGTCCGCTATCCGTGACTACCGCGACGACCGTTCGGCTGGCTTTGGCACTTACGCCGAGACCTGCATTCGCAATCGGCTGTCCTCGGCGGTGTTGACCGCCAACCGCCTTAAGCACGCACCGCTCAATACGTCGGTGCCGCTGGACGGGCAGGAGGCCGAGGAGTTGCGCAGCGCCAGCTCACCCGAACAGGAGGTCATCGGCCGCGAGGAAAGCCGCGAGCTGTCTCAGATGCTGCAAGGCATTCTGACGCCCACTGAGTCGCGGGTGCTTGACCGCTACTGCGACGGCTATTCCTACCGCGAAATCGCCGACCAGCTCGGCGTCACAACGAAAACGGTTGACAACGCCGTGCAGCGCATCAAGCGCAAGCTGGCCAAGCGAAAACCCTAAATCAGCAGCAAACAGGCTTCGCCTGTTGCGATATACGCCCATGTAGCTTAACCACAGAGCGCGTAAACGAGGTGTCGGTGCAAATCCGTCCAGGGGCAAGAAAAATCACCAAAGTGAGGGAAAACAATGTACGAAGACAAGACCCTGAAGTGCAAGGAGTGCGGAGAAGATTTCATCTTTACCGCCGGTGAACAGGAATTCTACGCCGAGCGTGGGTTCCAGAACGAGCCGCAGCGCTGCAAGAACTGCCGCGATGCGCGCAAGAACGCTTCGCGTTCGCGTGAGTTCTTCACCGCTACTTGCGCCGCTTGCGGCGGTGAGGCGAAAGTGCCTTTCGAGCCCAAGACCGACCGTCCCGTTTACTGCAGCGACTGCTTCGCGCGTCAGCGCGAGGGCATGTAGGCCCTAGGTAGACAGACAACAAAGGACCGGAGAAATCCGGTCCTTTTGCTATGCTATGGCAGCAATGACCGTCGCAACATTTATTTAACATTGTTTTCCGTTGAAAAAAAGGCGCAAAGTGTGTATACTGTGCCAGATACAATTGTTTTGAAAGAGGTGCTTCCATGTCCGTCGAATTGCAGGAGAAGCCGGTGACGAAAGAACAGCAGGCGGTTGTTGCCTACGCGCCGCCCAAGCTGAAAAAATACAAGCGCGGACTGCGCTTGAGCGGGCGCAGCGATGGGCGGCGTATTAAGACGCAGCCGCCGCTCAACAACTTCATGCCCTATATCATGAAACGCCGCTGTGACTCGACCAACTATTTTAAGTCGACGGTCGATTGCGGCGCGGCAGAGAAGTATGTGCGCCAAAAACGCGTCGAGGGGCTCAAGGGCTTTGGCATGCTGCACTTTTTTATTGCCGCTTATGTGCGCATTATCAGTCAGCGGCCGGGCATCAATCGCTTTATCTCGGGGCAGCGGCTGTACGCGCGGCGCGGTATTGAGGTCGTGCTGACGGTCAAAAAAGACTATACGGTCGAGGCCATGGAGACGACGGTCAAGATTTGTCTGGATCCCAGCGACACCGCTGAGGATATTTTTCGCAAGCTGCAATATGAGTTGTCGGTGGCGTTCAAGGACGGCGACACCGATTCCAACGAGGTCGACCGGCTGTCGCGCGTGTTTACGCGCATCCCGGGCGTTTTGCTGCGCTTGACGGTCAAGGGGTTGGAGGCGCTCGACTACTACGGGCTTGTGCCGCGCTCGCTGACGATGGCCAGTCCGTTCCACGGCAGTCTGTTTATCGCCGATTTGGGCAGCATCATGCTGCCGCCGCTGCACCACCACCTCTACCACTTTGGCAACATGCCGATGTTTTTGGTTCTCGGCGGCAAGAAAAAGGTGTACGAGCTGGACAAAAACGGCGAGACCGTTGAAAAGAAAATGCTTGACTATACGCTGTCGCTCGACGAGCGCATTGTCGACGGTTTTTACTTTGCCGGCGTGCTGCGTCTGCTGCACGACATATTCAAAAACCCCGCCCAGCTGGACAATCCGCCCGAGACGGTGGTGGAGGACATTCGCTGATGCAGCGGGTCATTGCCCTCGGCTTTTTCGACGGCGTACATTTGGGCCATGCTGCGCTGTTGCAGGCGACTACGCGCCGCGCTCAGCAGCTGGGTGTACGCGCCGCGGCGCTGACCTTTGACGTGCCGCCCGAGGCCAAAATCACGGCGCGTCAGCTGCCGCTGGTCTGCACGGTGGGCGACCGCTGCGAGATTATGCGCGACGAGTTTGGCATGGGCGATATCATCCTACTTACCTTCACCGACGATTTGATGGCGATGCCGTGGCAGGACTTTCTGCCTCAGCTGCTGGTGCGCGACTACGGCGCTGTCGGTGTTGTAGCGGGCTATGACTTTACCTTTGGCCGGTACGGCGAGGGTACGGTTGACAAGCTGCAGGCGCAGTGCGCGCAGCTGGGGCTGTCCTGCGACATCGTGCCCTGTGTGACGCACAACGGCGCAACGGTCAGCTCGACTATGATACGAAATTTGCTGGCACAGGGCGCGGTCGACCGCGCGGCCAGCTTTTTGGGGCGCCCATATTCCATCGAGCTGCCGGTCAAGCACGGTCGCGGGCTGGGGCGCAATCTCGGATTTCCCACGGTTAACATGGCCTTTCCGTCGTCGTTGCAGGCGCCGGCGGCCGGTGTCTACCGTTCGGTGGTGCTGCTCGACGGCACGGCCATGCCGGCCATTACCAATGTCGGACGGCGGCCTACGGTCGGCAGCGACAGCGAGCTGACGGTGGAAACGCATCTCTACGATTTTAACGGCGACTTATACGGCAAGACGCTGCGCGTGCAGCTGCTGCAATTTATGCGGCCGGAGCGCGCCTTTGACACTGTGGAACAACTGAAAACGCAGGTGCTGGCCGATCTGGAAGCCGGCCGTCAACGGCCGGTTTGACAACGGGTCGAGCGCGCGGCCCGGTAACGCCGGTCTGCAGCGGCACGACCGGACAGCAGGCATTTTTTCAAGGACAACACCGCCTTTGCGCTAGTGTGTGCATGGTGGTGTTGGTCAAACGCGGTGTTACCTGCTGCGGTTGACAGCTTTTTCCAGACTGGTATAATGATGGGGTAATACTAACAGAAAAGGAGCCAATGCCATGGCCAACCGTATACTTTTAACCACCGACAGCACCTGTGACATGGGCGCCGAGCTGCTGAAGCGGCATGATATACATATTCTGCCACTCCATGTTGTGCTGGAGGGTCGCGATTACCGCGACGGCGTTGACATCACGGCCGACGGTTTATTGGCGGCGTACGAGCAGCGCGGCGTTGTGCCCCAGTCCACGGCCATCAATATCGGTGAGTTTCACGACTTTTTCACCTCGCTGCTGTCCGACGGCGATACCATTGTGCACGTCAGCATTTCGTCGGCCGTGTCGTCGTCGTACGCCAACGGCGTGGCGGCGGCCTCGCAGCTAAACGGGCGCGTGTTTGTCGTCGACAGCAAGAGTCTGTCGACCGGCTCGGCGCTGCTGCTGCTCAAAGCGGCGAAATGGCGCGACGAGGGCGTTGACGCAGCGACCATTGCCGAGCGGCTGACGGCGCTGACCGCGCAGCTGCGCGCCAGCTTTATCGTCGACTCGCTGGAGCTGCTGCACAAGGGCGGCCGCTGCTCGGCGTTGACACTGCTGGGCGCCAACCTGTTGAAAATTAAGCCCTGCATCGAGTTGGATCCGGCCACCGGCGCCATGGGCGTCGGCAAGAAGTACCGCGGCCGCTTTGAACGCGTGTTGGCCGACTACTGCGCCGATAAGTTGTCGCAGGGCGGCTACGACCCCGACTGCATTTTCATCACGCACGCCGGTGTCGACCCGGCCATTTTGACGGCGGTACAGGCGCAGGTCGCGGCGTTGACCGGCTGCACCAACGTTGTCACTACGCGCGCCGGCTGCACCATCACCACGCACTGCGGCCGTGATACGCTGGGTGTGCTGTTTCTCAGCAACCAGACATAAGCCATAACGGCGGGAGGTGGCGCTTTGTCGCGCCGACATTTGTTTATCATCAACCCCATTGCCGGCAAGAGTGACGCCAGCGCCGACTTGCACGCTCGCATTGAGGCGTTGCGAGGCTGGTGCGATGACGAGCTGACCGTGGCCGCGACGCAGCGGCCGATGCACGCGGCCGAGCTGGTCAAGCAGGCGGCGGCCGAGGGCGGCGCGCTGACCGTCTACGCCTGTGGCGGCGACGGCACGCTGAACGAGGTGGTCAACGGCGCGGCCGGACTGGCCAATGTCACGCTGACCCATGTGCCGGTCGGCACCGGCAATGATTTTCTCAAGGTGTTTGGCGATGAGACCGAGCGCTTCCGCGATTTGCCACAGCTGCTTAAGGGTGAGGTGTTGCCGGTCGACCTCTATCAGGCCAATGGGCGGTATGGCATCAACATCGGCAGTGTCGGCTTTGACAGCCGCGTCGGTGCCGAGGTGCACCGCTTCAAACGCTGGCCGCTGGTGGGCAGCAAGGCGGCCTATAACCTGTCTGTCATGTACAATATTTTTAAGGGTATGGGCATGAATGCCGAGGTGACGGTCGACGGGCAGCGCTTTGAGGGCCCGTTTACCATGGTCAACGCCTGCAACGGCCGCTATTATGGCGGCGGCTTCTACGCCATGCCCGACGCACAGCCCAACGACGGCTATCTCGATTTTTTGCTGGTCAAGCGCATTTCGCGGCTGGCAGTGGCGCGTTTTATCGGCAAGTACGCGCGTGGCGAGTACAAGCAGCTGGGCGATATTGCCACCCATCTGCGCGGCAAAAAGCTGGATATTGTCAGTGAAAAACCGTTTCCCATCAACATTGACGGTGAAATGCTGCACGGCCGCTGCGTGTCGTTCGGCGTCACAGCCGCACGCGTCGGCTTTGTTGTTCCGCAGGGGGTTTGCTGGCACAATGACGAGGGACAGCGCGAAAACGACCAAAATAAGGAGCAAACAGGAGAAGCCTAGAGCTATTTTTACCGCAAGCCGATTTTTGCCGGAAAACACAGTGTTTTTTGGCAGCTATCAGCTTGCGATTTGCTTTGTTTGGCTTTACAATAGGGGTTGTTTAGCAGTCTAAGCACAAGAGTGCTAATTGAGCAATTAAGGAGGAAGCGCTATGAAACTCAAACCTTTGGCTGACCGCGTTGTACTGCAACTGGTCGAAAGCGAAGAAACAACCAAGAGCGGCATTATTTTGGCCAGCTCTGCCAAGGAAAAACCGCAAATCGCCACGGTTGTTGCCGTTGGTCCCGGCGGTATTGTCGAGGGCAAGGAAGTGACTATGTACGTCAAAGAGGGCGACAAGGTCATTACCAGCAAATATTCGGGCACGGAAGTTAAAATTGACGGTGACGAGTACACCGTTGTGCGCCAGAACGACATTCTGGCCATTGTAGAATAAGGAGGAACGGGCATGGCAAAAGTGATTGTTTACGGCGAGGAAGCCCGCCGTTCGCTTGAGCGCGGCGTGAATGCGCTGGCCGACACCGTCAAGGTTACCATGGGTCCCAAGGGCCGCAACGTCGTGCTGGACAAGAAGTTTGGCGCGCCGCTGGTCACCAACGACGGCGTGACCATTGCCAAGGAGATTGAGCTGGACGACGCCTTTGAGAACATGGGCGCGCAGCTGGTCAAAGAGGTCGCCACCAAGACCAACGACATCGCCGGTGACGGCACCACGACCGCCACGTTGCTGGCGCAGGCGCTGATTCGCGACGGTATGAAGAATGTCGCCGCCGGCGCCAACCCCATGATTATGAAAAAGGGCATTGACGCCGCCGTTACCGTGGCTGTCGACAGCATTGTCCACAACGCCGCCAAGGTCAAGGGCAGCGATGACATCGCCCGTGTCGGCGCCATTTCGAGTGGCAGTGACGTCATCGGCAAGCTGATTGCCGAAGCGATGGAGAAAGTCACCGCCGACGGCGTCATCACCGTCGAGGAGTCCAAGACGGCCGAGACTTACTCCGAGGTCGTCGAGGGCATGCAGTTTGACCGTGGCTACGTGTCGCCCTACATGGTCACCGACAACGACAAGATGGAAGCCGTCATTGACGACGCGCTGATTCTCATTACCGACAAGAAAATCAGCTCGGTGCAGGATTTGCTGCCGCTGCTGGAGCAGATTGTGCAGACGGGCCGCAAGCTGGTCATTATCGCCGAGGACGTCGAGGGCGAGGCGCTGGCCACACTGCTGCTCAACCGCATCCGCGGCACCTTCCACTGCGTGTGCGTCAAGGCGCCCGGTTTTGGTGACCGCCGCAAGGAAATGCTGCGCGACATTGCCATCCTGACCGGCGGCGAGGTCATCAGTGACGAGCTGGCGCTTGAACTCAAGGACACGACCATGGCTCAGCTGGGTAAAGCCCGTCAGGTCAAGGTGCAGAAGGAAAACACGATTATTGTCGACGGCGCTGGTGACAAAAAGGATATCGCCGCGCGCATCGGTCAGATTCGCGCCCAGATTGAGACGACCACCTCCGACTTCGACCGCGAGAAGCTGCAGGAGCGTCTGGCCAAGCTGTCGGGCGGCGTGGCCGTTATCAAGGTCGGCGCGGCCACCGAGGTCGAGATGAAGGATAAGAAGCTGCGTATTGAGGACGCGCTCAACGCGACCCGTGCGGCGGTGGAAGAGGGCATTGTGCCCGGCGGCGGTGTTGTCTACGTCAACGCTATGAACGAGGTCGAAAAGCTGCTGGCCACCACGGCCGGCGACGAAAAGACCGGCGTGTCCATCGTGCTGTCGGCGCTGGCCGAGCCGGTGCGCCAGATTTCGGCCAATGCCGGTGTCGAGGGCAGCGTTGTTTTGGATAAAATTCGCAGCAATAACAAAAAGGGCTTCGGCTACGACGCGCTGACCGAGACGTACGGCGATATGATTGCCATGGGCATTGTCGATCCGGCCAAGGTGACACGCTCGGCGCTGCAAAACGCCGCGTCGATTGCCTCGATGGTGCTGACGACCGAGAGTCTGGTCGCCGATAAAAAAGAACCGACGCCCGCGCCCGCCATGCCGGCCGGCGGCGGAATGGATATGTACTAAACAGCACAGACTACACAGGGTCGAAGCAACTGCTTCGACCCTGTTGCCATTTTGGATAAAATATTACAGCATCGATTGCCTGCCGGCGCAGCGGCCGCGTTGCGCTGCAGCGTAAAGGCGTTGACAGCCAAAGGGTTGTGCCAATTTGCCGCTGAGCGCAATACAACGCGTAGCGCAGCTAAATAATTCATTTACAGGCACGGCGGGCGCGTGATATACTGACGGTGCTACAACGGTGGGAGGGGTGACATGAAAACGAGAGCCGAGACGCCGAACCTCAACAAGCTGCAGACATTCGTGACGGTGGTCATCGGTCTGCTGTGTGGGGTCATCATCGGGTTGCTCGTCACCGAGGAGTTTTTTGATGTTATGATGGCGCATTGGAAATATGCGCTTTGTTTGCTTGCCGCCGTTTTGCTGCCTTTTATCATTGCCGGCATCATGACAGTGCTGCCGCTCTATTTGGCGCGGCACTTGGCCGCCGTGTGGTGGATGGGACGTGGCAGCTACAAGGGTCTTGATGACCGCTGGCACACCTGCCGTCATCCGCGCGCGCGCGCCTTTGCTGCCGTGCCGCTGCCGCCCAGTCTCGTGCGTGAGCCGACTGTGGACATTGCGCTGCACATCCTGCGCGCGCGGCTAAAACGCGGCGCACTGTGGGCGATGCTGTCGCTGGCGTTGCCGGTGGCTTTCCTGCTTTATGTTTCCGGCAGCGCCGGCTATGCGCTGACCTGGCCGGTCTATGCCGTGGCGGCGGTCTATTTGCTGAGCACGCTGCTGCTTTTGTTGTCCGGCTATACCGAGCGCAACGGCGCGCCCGGACCGTTGCGTCAAGCGCGGCTGCTCAAAAAAAACCGTCTTTGGGCGCTCACCGACCTGTGGTCGGCGCTGCGACTGCACTACCCTCATCTCAATGTCGACTGGCTGTACGCCCTCTGCCTGAAGCAGCTGGCAAAGGCCAATCTCAATGATCGTCTGACCTGGCTAGCGGCCGATCAGCTGCTGGTTGACCGCATTGCCTATCATCGCGACCAGCCGGTGCCGGCGCCGCTGATGCGCGTTGTGCGCGACGTGGTTAAGCGCTCGGATGTCATCTATCGCAAGGAGGGTGACCGTGCGCTGCCGCTGATGGTGCACTTGCTGTCGGGCTACGCCGTTGGGCTGAATACGCGGCCGACAGCCAACAAGCTGTTTGATGAAATCGTGCTGCTGGAGGCGTCCAGCGACATCGGCCGCTACGTCACCATGCAGGCCGAACATCTGCTCAAGGAGGCCGACCGTTCTGAGGCGCTAGCCGATCGAACGTTGGTCGCGCCCTATGTGGGGTATGCGTATTACACCTGCTTTGAGCAATTTTACG
>JAVBPM010000026.1:0-29562 GCA_031549605.1 Oscillospiraceae bacterium
CGACGAGCATAATCAGCCCCTGAATAAAGTCGTTGAGCGCCGTGGCGAGGTAGCCGCCCAGCACTAAGTAAACGGCCGTCAGCAGGCCGACACAAATCATGCACACCGTCGCGGCGGGCAGTCCCCAAAAGACGTTGGACACGCTGGGAAACACGGCGCCAAACAGATAGCCCAGTCCCTTGTACACCGACGCGCCGTAGGGCAGCAGAAAAATAAAAATCATGAGCGCCGTGTACACGCGCATCGGCTTGCTGCCGTAGCGCTTGGACAGAAAGCCGGGCATGGTTCTGGCGTCGAGCGTGTGGGTCATAACGCGCGTGCGCTCGCCCAGCACCTTCCACGCCAGCCAGCAGCCCAGAATGGCGTTGCCGACACCAATCCACAGCGCGCCGACGCCGACGTTCCAGCCAAAGGCGCCCGAGTAGCCGATAAAAATAACCGCCGAGAAATACGAGGTGCCATAGGCAAACGCCGACATCCACGCCCCGATTTCCCGACCGCCGAGCAAAAAACCGTCCATTGACTTGGTCTTGCGCGCGCTCCAGATGCCGATACCGATCGTGACCACGGTAAACAGCATGAGGGCCGCAAAGCTAATCCACTGATTATTCATTGCTTCCATCCTTCCGTTCTTCCTGTGCTACTGTCGCCGCCGCATGCGACGGCCTACCATTCTACAAGTTTTATTATACACAAAACGGGGCATTTGTAAAGGAGGGCGCGATTGACAAAAAGCACGCCGTGGGGCATACTGAACGCAACACTGTGCACGAAAGAGGCGCCCTATGCTAACCATTACCACCGTCGGTCACGACGACCGTTACAGTGCCGAGCAGTGCGCGCTGATGCTGCTTGCTCGCGACATTGTCGGCGACTGCACCAGCACCCTGACCGCACGCGGCGCCGTTTGGCATTGCCGCACGCGCATTGACGCCGGAAACCGGCGCGGCATAGGCCGCGTGCAGCGCACCATTTCGCCCAACGAGACAGCGCAGGAACAGCACCGGCTCAAGCGCGAGCTGGTGCGCGAATCGTTTTACCGCGCCGCTGTCGACATGACGGGCAATCAACCGGTCTGGGGCTCGTTGTCGGGCGTTAAGCCGGGCAAGGTGGCCAGCCGCTTGCTGGCCGTCACCGGCTCAGCAGACAAAACACGGCACCGGCTGCAACGCGAGTATCATCTGTCGCCCGAGCGCGCGGCACTGGCGCTTGACGCGGCGCTGGCTTCAGCGCGCGAGCAGGCGCTGTTGCAGCCGCGCGACATCGGCGTGTACGTCGGCATCCCCTTCTGCCCGACGCGTTGCCACTACTGCTCGTTTGTCAGCAAGTCAACGCAACGCGAGGCAAAGCTGATTGAGCCGTATCTGGCGGCGCTGGCTATTGAAATCGCCCGTGTCGGTCGCGCCGTGCGCGAGGCAAGGCAGCGCGTGGTCACGCTCTACATCGGCGGCGGCACACCCACCACGCTGTCGGCATCGCAGCTGGACGCGCTGTTTTCGCAGCTGTACCGCCACTTTGACCTGTCGGCGCTGCGTGAATTGACCTGCGAGGCGGGCCGACCCGACACCAGCGACCTCGACAAGCTGCGCGTGCTCAAGCAGCACGGCGTCACGCGCGTATGCGTCAACCCGCAAACGATGCAGCAGCCGGTGCTCGACGCCATTGGCCGCGCGCATACCGTCAAGCAGGTCTATGACGCCGTCGACCGCGTGCGCGCGCTCGATTTCGACGTGCTGAACATGGATGTAATCGCCGGACTGCCCAACGACACGCCCGACGGCTTTGCCGACACGCTGGCGCAAATCGTGGCACTGGCACCCGAAAACATTACGGTGCATACGCTGGCGCGTAAGCGCGGCTCGCTGCTCGACGAGCGCAGCGCCGTCATGCCGCCACCGGCGCAGGTCGACGCCATGCTCGACCACGTGCTGGCCACGCTGCCGCCGGTGTGGCAGCCCTACTACCTCTATCGGCTAAAATTTATGGCCGGTGCGGGCGAAAACATCGGCTGGTGCCGACCGGGCACCGACTGCGCCTACAATATTCAAATGATGGAGGAACTGACTACGGTGCTGGGTCTGGGTGCCGGGTCGGCCAGCAAGCTGCACTTTGAGGGCGGACGCATCGAGCGCAGCGCCAACGTCAAATTCCCCGTCGACTACATCGCGCAAATTCTAGGGTGACAGGAGGCCTTTTACCTTGATGGAGCTCAACACAATCAACCGCCGCATTGAAAACGACGCCGCCACCTATTTGGCCGAGTGCGACGTCGCCTATGCCGGCCGCGTGAACAAAGCGTCCGCGCTCATTGCCGGCCGGCTCAGGGCCAGCAACCTGGTGTTTTTGTCCGGCCCAAGCGGCAGCGGCAAGACCACGACGGCCAAAAAGCTGGAGCTGGCGCTGCAGGCGCGTGGCATTGGCACGCACGTCATTTCCATGGACTGCTACTTTCTCGACGAGCCGCTGACGCGCCATCTGGTCAACGAGGTCGGCGACCGCGACTACGAGTCGCCCGAGTGCCTTGACCTGCCGCTGCTGCGCGAGCATTTCCACCTGCTGTCGCAGGGCGACGAGGTCACCATCCCCTATTTCAGCTTCAAAAACAAGCGCCGCAACCCCGACAAGGCGCAGCCCTTGCGGCTGGCCAAGGACGAGGTGGCCATCTTCGAGGGCATTCATGCGCTCAACCCGACGCTGTACGCGCACAACGTGCCCGACGCCTTTAAGCTGTACATCTCCACACGCACCGACATCACGCACAACGGCAAGGTGCTGCTCAAGCACACGCTGCTGCGGTTGCTGCGCCGCGTGGTGCGCGACCACAACTTCCGCGGCGCCGACATCGCCACTACGCTGGCCATGTGGGACGGCGTGCGTCGCGGTGAGTTGAAATACATCTCGCCCTACAAGGACTTGGCCGACTACCAGTTTGACACCGCGCACGACTACGAGGTGGCGGCGCTGCGACCCTTTGCCCAGCCGCTGTTTGACGGCTGGCCGGTGTCCGACATCCCGCGCCGCGGCGATTTCTGCCACGTCACGGCCGTGCTGCCTCACTTCGCGCCCGTTGACGAGCCGCTTATCAGCAAAAGCTCGCTGCTGCGCGAATTTATCGGCGGCGGCGACCTGAAATATTAAGGAGGACCCTGTGAAAAAGGACCTGCGGCGCAGTGCATGAATCGCACGGCCGGCACTTTGGGCACACTATTGCTGTGCGGCCTGTTTCTGGCCGGCGGCGCTTTCGGCCAGCGGCGTGCGGCGTTTGCAAGCGACCGTATCCAACCCACCTCGCTCAATGGCTTAAAATTGTATTGACGCGCCGCTATAATTCCTATATAATTCGTTAGCTTGTGTACCGTCGGGCGACCGACTGTGACAAAATTCCCGGCAACATCAGAAAAGGACGTGAGACTCTTGAACAAACATGTAGGCACGATTGTGGCAATCGTACTCTGCATCGTCATTCTCGGTTTCATCGCCATTAAGGGCCTCGACCTGTCGGTCGTTGAAGTGCCCGGCGTTGAGACGGGTGACGGCATTGTACTCGGTCTGGACTTGCAGGGCGGCGCTTCGATCACTTACGAAGCCACCATTGCCGATCCGACCGCCGACCAGAACGAAGCGGTCAAAAGCGTATTGCAGGACCGTCTGGACCGTCAGGGCTATACCGAGGCTGTTGTGTACAACGACAACAACCGCTACACCGTTGAGGTTCCGGGTCAGGAAGCCGACGAGGAGCTGGTCGCGCTGCTGGGCAAAACCGCGCGCCTCAACTTCCGTTACAACGGCACGGAAATCATCGGCTCGGACGGCATTGAGTCGGCCGAAGCGGGCATAGAGCGTGACTCCAAGACCGGCGCCAACCAGGACGTGGTGCGTCTGTCCTTCACGCCCGAAGCGCGCAAGGCCTTCTTTACGGCCACAACCTCTGCCTCGGCCGCTTATAACACCGACCCCTCGTCGGATGCCAGCAAGATTTTCATCTATCTGGACGACGAGCAGATTAGCGCGCCGCAGGTCAGCAGCGGTCCCATTGACGACGACAGCTGCATCATCACCATGGGCGGCGGCCAAGGCGTCGACACCGCCAAAGAGGCCGAGAACCTGGCCAACCTGATTAACTCGGGTAAGCTGCCGTTTGCCCTGACCGAGGTTGAGAAGCAGAACATCAGCGCCACGCTGGGTGAGACGGCGCTCAACACCTCGATCAACGCCGGCATCATCGGCTTTATCATCGTCATGCTGTTTATGATCGGCTACTACCGCCTGCCGGGCGCGATGGCTTCGGTTGCGCTGCTGCTGTACATGGCCGTGTTTATTGTGCTGATGAACATCCTGCACGTCAACCTGACGCTGCCGGGCATCGCCGGTATCATACTGACCATCGGTATGGCCGTTGACGCCAACGTCATCATCTTCGAGCGCATTAAGGACGAGCTGCGCTCGGGCAAGACAATTCAGTCGTCGATTGACTCCGGCTTCCACCGCGCCATGACCGCCATTATCGACAGCAACGTCACGACGTTGATTGCCGCTTCCGTGCTGTACTTCATGGGTACCGGCCCGATTAAGGGCTTTGCCATCACGCTCTTTATCGGCGTTGTGCTGTCCATGTTCTCGGCGCTGTTTATCACCAAGTGGCTAATGAAATCGCTCGCGGGCCTGAAGGTTACCAACCTCAAGGCCTACGGCGCTTAGAAAGGGGGCGTTGACAATGGCTAAGAATAAAAACAACAAGATTAAGGTCAACACTTCCGCGCCGGTTGAAACTCCGACGGAAAAGAAGGCCGCCAGCATCCGCGAGACGATGACCGAAAACAAGAGCAAGTTCTCCTTCGTCAAAAATCTGCGCTGGTTTGCCATCCTCAGTGTGTTGCTGATTTTGCCGGGCCTGATTGGCATTATCACCGTCTTTACCGACAAGGACCGCAGTGAGGGTCACAACTTCTCGTGGTTTAACTTTGACATCGACTTTATCGGCGGCACCACCTTCTCGTTTGACTTCAAGCACAGCGTTACGCTGGACGAAGTGACTCAGATTGAGACGTTGGCCAAGGACACTGTCGGCTTCAAGCCGTCGCAGGTCGTGCGCACCAGCGCCATGGACAGCGACACGCCCAGCTCGGTCGTCAACGTCAAGATGTCGCGCATTGATTCCGAGAAGCGCACCGCTTTTGTCAAGGCGATGAACGACAAGTTCCAGTGCGGCGACCCCATCGACGAGCGCAACGTCGGCGGCAGCGTCAGCCGTTCGCTGCGCGACGCCGCCATCTGGTCGGCGCTGCTGGCTTCACTGCTGATTTTGCTCTATATCACCATCCGATTTGAGTTCAAGTCGGGCGTGGCCGCGATTATCGCGCTGGGTCACGACCTGCTGGTGGTGCTGAGTGCCTATGTAATCTTCGGCATTCCGGTCAACATGACCTTTATCGCCGTGATACTCACCATCTTGGGTTACTCGATTAACGCCAACATCATCGTCTTTGACCGTGTGCGTGAGACGCGCCGGCTGGAGAACAAGCAGGGCTTCGCCGATGTCATTGACTACGCGACACGCGTCACGCTGCCGCGTACCATCAACACCACCATCACGACGCTCATTCCCGTCACGCTGCTCATCATCATGGGCGTGGCCAGTGTCCGCGACTTCGCGATTCCGCTGTTTGCCGGTATTGCCTGCGGCGCCTACACCTCAATCTTCATCTCCGGCCCGATTTGGAACCTGCTGGCCGGCAAGCCAAAAAAAGCACGCTAAGCGTAAAAGAGCCGCGCCATACGGCGCGGCTCTTTTTTTCCTTTTCTCATCATTTGTTCATACCGCGACCACGCTCCGCTCACACCGAGCGTCTACACTCATCCTAAGGAAAACAACAACGCCGGCAACCCGTTCACCGTACGAATGATACTTGCAAAGGAGGCGACGCCCATGGCCATCGAGGTGTTTAACCGCTACGAAAAAAAATATCGGCTTTGCGGCGATGGCTATCGTGCGCTACAAGCGGCCTTATCCGCACACATGACGCCCGACGCCTACCTGCGCACACACGACCACTACACCATCGCCAACCTCTACTACGACACGCCCTGCCACCATCTCATCCGCACCTCGATTGAAAAGCCGCCCTACAAAGAAAAGCTGCGGCTGCGCTCCTACGGCGTGCCGGACGACGACAGCACGGTGTATCTTGAAATTAAAAAGAAGGTCAAGGGGCTGGTCAACAAACGCCGCAGCGGCATGACGCTGCGCGAGGCCGAGCAGCTGCTGGCCGGCGGCGCACCACCGGCGATACGCAAAGGTGTCAACGGACAGGTGCTGGACGAAATCGACTACCTGCTGTCGCAGTTTGCGCTGGCACCGGCCATGATGCTGGCCTACGACCGCAAGGCCTACTTCGGCGCCGAGGACAAGCATTTGCGCATCAGTTTTGACACCAACATCACCTACCGCACCACAGAGCTTGACCTGCGACAAGGGTTGCACGGCACGCAGCTGCTGGGGCCCGACGAATGGCTGATGGAAATCAAAGCGCCGCACAGCATGCCGCTGTGGCTGACGCATTTGCTCGACGAACTCAAGGTGTACCCCGCCGGCTTTTCCAAGTACGGCCGCGCCTACCAGCGCGAGCTGACCGTGGCACTGTCGGCTGACCCAAACACGCTGCAGACAATAACCGCTTAGGAGGAATGCGCCATGAACCTGTTTGACTCGCTGTTTACCGAGACGGTGGAGACGACCATCACGGTCACCAACCTGCTGATTGCCCTTGGCACAGCACTGCTGCTGGGGCTGCTGGTCAGCTTTGTCTACATCAAAACACACGTCAGCCGCCAGCCGGCGACCGGCTTTGCGCTGACCATGGTCATGCTGCCGGCCGTTATTGCTGTCATTATTCTGCTGGTGGGCAGCAATGTCGCCCGCGCCTTCTCGCTGGCCGGCGCGTTCTCCATCATCCGCTTCCGCAGCGCACCGGGCGACCCCAAGGACATTGCCTATGTGCTGTTCACGCTGGCCATCGGCCTGGCGGCCGGCATGGGCTATGTCGCCTACGCCGCCATTGTCGCCATCGCGCTGTGCGGCGCCATGGTGCTGCTGAGCCTGTTCAAATTCGGCCAGCACACCAGCTCGGGCGATAAGCTGCTGAAAATCAGCGTGCCCGAGAGTCTCAACTACACTGAGGCTTTTACCGACGTCATGAGCCAATACACCACCGGCTGCTCGCTGGTGTCGGTCAAGAGCACCGATTTGGGCAGTCTGTTTCAGCTGACATACCGCCTCAGTCTCAAGGAATCGGTCAACGAAAAGGAGTTTATCGACGCGTTGCGCTGCCGCAACGGCAATCTCAACATCAAGCTGGGGCTTGCCGCCGACCGCAACTACGGACAGGAGTATATGTAATGAAACGCCGTCAAACCATTGCCTTTACCGCGCTGTGCCTTGCGACGCTGCTTATCGGCTGTTCGGGCACAACCAAGCCGTCGGCGATCAGCTCGCCGGTCACCACCGACGACGGCGCCGTGTCGCCCGAGTGGAGCAACGTCGGCAGCATTAACTTTGGCAGCAGCATCACCGTTTCCGGCGCCGGCATTGCCGTAAACGGCACGACTGTGACCATCACCAAGGGCGGCGACTTTACCGTCACGGGCACTGCGTCCGAGTGTCAAATCCACACCAACACCGACGAGCGCGTCAAGCTGCGGCTCAATGGCGTTGATCTCTCCTGCACGACCGGACCGGTTATTTTCTTTGAAAACAGCAAAAAGTCCTTTATCACGCTGACCGACGGCACGCAAAACAAGCTGACCGACGGCAGCAACTACACCGTCGACGCCAAGGCGGCGCTTTTTTCCAACGACTCGCTGGAAATCAAGGGCGGCGGCAGCCTGACGGTCATCGGAAACTTCAAGCACGCCATCGCCAGCGACGACGACATTGTCATTGAAAACGGCAACCTGACGTTGGGCGCTGTTGTCGACGGCCTGCGCGCCAACGACAACATCACCATTACCGGCGGCAGCCTTACCATCGCCGCCACCAGCGACGGCATGGAGAGCGAGGGCGACATCATCATCGGCGGCGGCACGATTGTCATCGAGGACAGCGAGGAGGGCATCGAGGCGCTGACCGACATCACCATCAACGGCGGCAGCGTTTCCATTGTCGCCAGCGACGACGGCATCAACGCCGGTGAGAGCGCCACGTTAAACGGCGGCACGCTTGACATCGACTGCAACGGAGACGGTCTGGACAGCAACGGCAGCATGGTCATCAACGGCGGCACCGTCACGGTGTTTTCGGGCGACAACGCCAACGGCCCGCTCGACATCGGCGAGGGCGGCAACACCTTTACCATCAACGGCGGCACCGTCATGGCCACCGGCGGCAACATGGGTATCGCCGTCAGCGAGGACTCGACGCAGTATTCACTTTGGGTGGGTCACGCGCTCAAGGCCGACGACAAGCTGACGGTCACCGACAGCGCCGGCAAGGCGCTATTGGAAACGACACTGCCCAAAAGCGCCAGCCTGACGTACCTCAGCAGCCCCGACCTCAAGGCCGACACGACCTACACCGTCAGCGTCAACGGCACCTCGCTGGGCGAGGTCACCACCACCGACAAGGCGCCGACACTGGGCCAGATGGGCGGCTTCGGCGGCCCCGGCGGCAAGCGATAGACAAGCAAACAACAAGCGGTTGAGCATTGCGCTCAACCGCTTCAGACTGTCAAAAAAGTGCGCATCGTAAAACCAGCGTCAGAAAAGAGAGAAAGCAGCGACGTAAGGCGGCGTTTTGCTTCTCCGCCAATGATTTGCGGCGCATCGGCAAGGTCGCTTCGCCGCCCTGGGTTTACTTGCTGCAGAATCCCTGGACTAGCGTACCCTCGTACGCCGACGGACAGCGTTTCTTTGCCTGCGCACTTCTTTGTCAGTCTGTCAGCGTACCAAAAAACAAGTTTTTTGACACGCTGAAGCGGTTGAGCATTGCGCTCAACCGCTTGTTTTATGTGGTTACGGCAGCTGTTTGCCGCATTTTGTGCAGAAGGCAAACGCCTGAGCGGCCGGCGTGCCGCAATAGGGGCAGAAACGGCTACCACCGTCTGCCTGTGCCGACGGCCGACCGCCAAAGCGCTGATTGAGCGGGTCGGGTTCTTCGTGTTCGTCCGTGATGTCAAAGAGCGAAAAGCGGTCTTTTCGTGTCGCATTGGCAAAATTGTACACGCCAATGGCCACTGCCATGCCGATGAACACAAGGCCAAAGAGCAGAAAAACAGGTGGCGCGTCCATCGACGCGGCAAATACCATCCACAGAACGCCAAAGACGGCCGCCGCCATGGCGCCGATGACCCCCATCAGCGACGGCCCGCGACCCGGCTTTATACTTTTCATAAGCAAACGCCTCCTACGCGCGCTGTACGTCGATGCAGCCGGCCACGCGCCGCAGCCGGTTTAGAATGGCGGTCAGTTTGTCGACGCTGCCGACGTGAACCGTGATGTCGATGACGGTGGTGTCCTGCTGTTGCGTGGCTTTGAGCGCCGCCATGTTGACCCGCAGGTCATTCATGGCCATGGCCACGTCGGCCAGCAGCCCGACGCGGTCGCGCCCGACAAAACGGATGGGCACGCAATACTCCTCGGCCGCTTTGCCCGTCCACTGCGCGTCCAGCCAGCGACCGCTGTCGTCGGGCTTGACGTTGTGGCAGTCGGCGCGGTGGATGCTGACGCCGTAGCCGCGCGTGGTAAAGCCGATGATCTGGTCGCCGGGAATGGGGTTGCAGCACTTGCTGAACTTAACCAGACAGTTGTCCAGTCCGGCGACAATGACGCCCATGTCGCCCTTACTGTCGCGCGACTTGACCTGCTTGACGACCGTCAGCTCGGTCAGCTGTGCGCGCTCCTGCTCCAGCTTGTGCAGCTTAATCAGCTCGTCGCGGACACGATTGACCACGCGCGCGGCCGAGATGCCGCCGTAGCCGACGGCGGCCATCAGGTCGTCGAGGGTGGGATAGCTGAACTTGGGCAGCATATGCGCCATAAACTCGGGCTTGGTGACGGTGGCCAGCGGGATATTGCTGCGCTTGAGCTCGGACTCCAGCCGTTCGCGGCCGGTGGCGATGTTTTCGTCGCGCCGCTCGTGCTTAAACCACTGGCGTATCTTGCTTCTGGCCTCGTTGGTTTTGCAGATGTCGAGCCAGTCGCGCGACGGGCCCTCGCGCGTGTTGGAGGTCGTGATTTCAACGATGTCGCCCGTTTGCAGGCGGTAGTTTTCAAAGTTGACCTGCTTGCCATTGACCTTGGCGCCCACCATGCGGTTGCCGACAGCGCTGTGGATGGCGTAGGCAAAGTCGATGACCGTCGCGCCGACGGGCAGGTTGATGACGTCGCCCTTGGGCGTAAAGACAAAGACGTCGTCGGCAAACATATCGACCTTGATGGACGAGATAAAACCCTCGGCGTCGGCGTCGGCCTCGTCCTGATGCTCAATCAGGCGCCGCACCCACTCCAGCTTGTTGTCGATGCTGGCCGCGGCGCTCTCGCCGCTCTTATATTTCCAATGCGCGGCAATGCCGTACTCGGCGGTGTGGTGCATGTCCCAGGTGCGAATTTGCACCTCAAAGGGCGTGCCCTCACGGCCGAGCACCGTCGTGTGCAGCGACTGGTACATATTGGGCTTGGGCATCGAGATGTAGTCCTTAAACCGGCCCGGCATGCTGTGGTACATGTCGTGCACCATGCCCAGCACGTTGTAGCAGTCGGCCACCGTCTCGACAATAATGCGCACGGCAAACAAATCGTAAATCTCCTGCAACAGCTTGTGCTGGCCGTACATCTTGCGGTAGATGGAGTAGATATGCTTGACGCGGCCCTCGATGTGCGCCTCGATATTCGCGTCGTCAAAGCGCTCGCGCAGCTTGCTCTCCACGCCGTTCAGCAGCGCGTCATAGTCGCTGCCGTGCGCTTTGAGGCTGTCGGCCACCTCTTTGTAGCCGGCCGGATCGAGGTAAATGAGCGATAAATCCTCCAGCTCCCACTTGACCTTCTGCATGCCCAGCCGGTGCGCCAGCGGCGCGTAGATTTCCATCGTTTCGCGTGACTTTTCGCGCCGTTTGGCGTCGACATGGTACTCCATGGTGCGCATATTGTGCAGCCGGTCGGCAATTTTGATGATAATGACGCGGATGTCCTTGCTCATGGCCAAGAACATCTTGCGCAGATTTTCCATCTGCTGCTCCTGCTTGGTCGAGAAGTTAACGCGCGTCAGCTTGGTGACGCCCTCGACCAAATCGGCGATGGCGGTGCCAAACTCGCGCTTGATGTCCTCGTACTCGTAGCCGGTATCCTCGATGGTGTCGTGCAGCAGCGCGGCGGCCACACTTTCGTAGTCGAGCAGCATGTCGACCAGAATGTGCGCCACCTCGATGGGGTGCGTGACGTAGGGACTGCCGTCCTTGCGCTTTTGACTGCCGTGGGCGTCGCAGGCAAAGGTGTAGGCCTTTTCAATCAGCGCGGTGTCGGCCTGCGGACTCGTCTCGTTTATCCGCGCCAATAGCTCTTGAAACCGAATTTCAGCGCTCACGGTGTCACCTCCTTCTGCACGACCCGCCAATAGGCCGATTTGTCCAAATCGCTTGACTTGCCGGTCACCGGCGCGACGTCAACGGCGTCGCCGTGAAGCCGCCAAGACAGCAGGCCCATCTGCTGCAAGATGTCCAGCATCAGTTTGCCCTTGCCGGGTGATTCGATACCCGCCTGACGGCACAGCTGCTTAATGCTCCAGCCCTGCGACGGCATGGCCAGCACCGTGCGCCAGACGCGCCCGACCTCGCTGCGCGTGACGCCCAGCGCCTGTTGCTGCTCGTCGTCGAGCGCCCTGCCCTCGCACAGCGCGGCGTAGCCGTCGTGCGACGCGTCGGCTCGCATATCAACCAGCAGCAGCTGTACGTTGTCGGTGTTTCGGAAGTTGTTGACCTCCAAGTGAAAGGCGACATCAACGAGATCGCCGGCCTCAAAGCCCAGCGCGTCGGCCGTCTTGCCAAACCACACGCCGTTAATGCTGGCGCTGCCGGCACACAGCGTCACGCGCAGGTGCTTACCGTTGCCAATCTCCTGCACGGCCGCCAGCTTGACGCCCAGCAGGCAGAAGCAGGGCAACAGGTTGTCGGTGCCAAACGGCTCGGCCAGTTGCAGGTTGTAGGCGTTTTTCAGCGTCACCTCGTCGGGCGTCAGCTGCAAATCAACGACCAGCTGACCCTGTGCGTGCAACGGCGGCTGTTGTTCGGCAAACGCGCGCAACCCGTCGGCCAGCGCGTCAATATCCTGTTCCTCCACGGCAAATCCGGCCGCCGACTCGTGGCCGCCGTAGTTGAGCAGCAGCGGCGCGTTGGCGGCCAACGCCTCAACCAGATGAAAGCCCTTGGGCGCACGCGAGCTGCCCTTGCCGCGTCCGTTTTCCACGCTGATGAGAAAGGCCGGCTTTCCGGTTCGGTCACAGACGCGCGACGCGACAATGCCGACAACGCCGGCGTGCCAATCGTGGCCGGTCAGCACCAGCACGGGGCTGTCCTTTTGCTGCTCGGCCTGCTCCAGCGCCTGTTCCAGCAGCCCGCCCTCGACGTTCTGCCGCTCGCGGTTGAGCTGGCACAGCGCCTCGGCCAGCCGGTCGGCCTCCTTGGCATCGTCGGTCAGCAGCAGCTCGACGGCCAAATGCGTCATACCCATGCGCCCGGCGGCATTGATGCGCGGCGCCAGACCAAAGCCGACCGCCGTGACGTTGAGCCTCTTGCCCACGCCGCTCTGCGCCACCAGCGCGCGCAAGCCGGCGTTGGCTTGTCCGTCCAGCTGCGCCAGTCCGTGCCGCACCAGCGTGCGGTTATGTACGCCCATTGGCATGATATCGGCCACCGTGCCCAGCGCGGCCGGCAGCCCGTATTGGGTCATGGTCGACTCGTCGTTATCGGTGCCCGCCATGTAGCGCAGCAGTTGAAAGGCAACGCCGACACCGGCCAGACCGGCGACCGAAGCGCAGTCGGACCGCTGCGGATTGACCACAGCGCAGGCGTCGGGCAGTGTGTCGCGCACGGCGTGGTGGTCGGTAATGACAACATCGACGCCCAGCGCCGTGGCGCGCTCGACGGCCTGAAAGGAGGTAATGCCGGTGTCGACCGTGACAATCAGCTTCGTGCCGCGCGCGGCCAGCGCCTCAACGGCCTCGGCGTGCAGGCCGTAGCCCTCGCCCTTGCGGTCGGGAATATACCAGTCGACATTCGCGCCCTGCGCGCGCAAATAGCGCACCATGATGGCCACCGAGGTGATGCCGTCAACGTCGTAATCGCCGTAGATGGTCACGGGTTCGCGGCAGGCGACGGCCAACTTGATGCGCGTGGCTGCCTTGTCTATGTCTTTGAGCCGGGCGGGCGGCTCAAGGCCGCTCATCGGCGGATGGATGTAGTCTTCAAAGCTGCCGGCCAGACCGCGCTGCGTAAACAGTGTCTCCAGCAACGGACGGCCGTCACAGCGACCTAAAATCGTCCACTTCGTCAAGCGCGAGCCTCCTCTCGTCAGCGTTTGGATACAACGGTCAGCACAACCACCTGCGGGTTGTTGAGCAGTCGCGGCGGCATCCAGGATTTAATGCCGCGGCTGGTCTCCATCACCGTGCCCTGCTGCTCGTACAGCCCGTCGGTAAAGTCGGGAAACCAGTCGAAGGACGGGCCCAGCACCGGCCCGATAATCGGCAACCGCACGCCGCCGCCGTGCGCGTGGCCGGTCAACACCAAGTCATAGCCATTGGTAGCATACTGCTCAAAGCGGCTATAGCGGTGCGCCAGCAGCAGTACAAAGGGGTCGCCGGCGGCGCGCACCTCGCCGCGCAACGTCTCCAGTACGTCGGGGCTGTACCAGTCAAGCGGGTCGTTGGCGCCGGCGATGCACAGCTGCTGTTGGCTGCCGTCGGCGCCCGTGCGCGTCAGCAGCGTAAAATCGTTTTGCAAATGGACAACGCCGGTGCGTTTGAAAATGGCGCGGCATTGGCGCAAAAAGCCGCGCACGGCCACGTCGTGGTTGCCGGTGACAAAATAGGTCGGCGCGATGGCCGTCATGCGGCCAAAGAAGTACTCGATGTCGTCCAGCCGCCGGTCTGTCAGCTCGACATCGCGGTCGCCGAGGTCGCCGGTAAAGCAGATGATGTCGGGCGCCTGCTTGGCAATGGCGGCAATCATCGACTCGTCGCGCAGCCGTTGGTAGTGCATATCGGACAGATGGACAATCTTAAAGCCCTCAAAGGCGCTCGGGAGCCGCGGACACTCGGCCGTCAGCTGCGTGATGACCAGTCGCAGGTTGCTGTCAAGAAAGGCACCGGCCAACAGCACCAGCAGTGCGCCGGCGGTCAGTAATACTTTTTTATGCCGGTTTTTCTTCTTTGGCGGGTTGGCCTTATCGGATGCGGACATAAATCAGCTGCCCGTTGTTGGCGATGAGGTTGTCGCGGTACTCCATCTCAACCTCGTCAACGGCCTGAATGAGCTGCGTCAGCTTCTTGTAGCCATAGTTGCGCGAGTCAAAGTCGGGCTGCTTTTTCATCAGCAGCGTGCCGACCTCGCCCAGATAGGCCCAGCCGTCCTCGTCGGCCACGTCCTCGATGGTGGCAATGAGCGCGTCGATGATGTCGCGCGTCAGGTGCGGCGCGCCGGCGCTCTCCGGCTCAACCGGCGCGGCGACCGGCTTGGGCTGCTCGGCCTTGCCGTTTCCGTTTTTCTTGGGCGTGGCTTTGGGCTTGACGGCGCGAATGATTTCAATGTAGATAAACTTGTCGCAGGCGGCGATAAACGGCGACGGCGTCTTGCGCTCGCCCAGCCCGATGACCTTCATGCCCGCCTCGCGCAACCGTGTGGCCAGCCGGGTAAAGTCGCTGTCGCTGCTGACGATGCAAAAGCCGCCAACCCGACCCGAATAGAGAATGTCCATCGCGTCGATGATCATGGCACTGTCGGTCGAGTTCTTGCCGCGCGTGTAGCTGTACTGCTGAATGGGCGTGATGGCGTTGTGCAGCAACGGCTCCTTCCAGCTGTCCATGTTGGCCGCCGTCCAGTCGCCGTAAATGCGCTTGATGGTGGGCGTGCCGTGAACGGCAATCTCTTCCATAATGAACTTGAGCTGGGAGCGGGGTGCGTTGTCGGCGTCGATAAGCACCGCCAGCCGCAACTCCTCATGTACGTTCATGTGTAGACCTCCCAATGATAAATTATCATTCATTATACCGCCGCAATCGACATAACGCAAGTAAAACAAGCGCAACGCCGCCGTTACCAGCCTATGCCACCGGCCGCTTCAATTTGCAAAACCTCTTTACAGCCACGCCGCGAAGTGCTACAATACCATCACCACGCGGGAGTAGTTCAGCGGTAGAGCGTCAGCTTCCCAAGCTGAAAGTCGCGGGTTCGAATCCCGTTTCCCGCTCCAGCGAAACGCCCAGAGCCACAACGGCTTTGGGCGTTTTTATCGTCCGCGCTTCGCTCCATTCGGCAGCGCGTCAAGCCGATGCGCCGTAGCACTGCCCTGCCGCTATAATTCCGCCTTTATGCGGACACCCTATACCTGTGGCAACGACCACGACAACAAAGAACACAAAGGCAGGTAGATGCTCTATGTCAAACACGCGCAAGGATCACCGCAACCAAGAGCCGGGCAAGAGTCCGGCGACAAAGGAAAAGACGTCCAAGGACAAGTCGCCCGACAGAACGAGGTCGCGCTAATATGCCGGACAGCAAACAGGGGCGCCCAAAGCCGAAGCGCCATACCAAAACCAGCGGTCTGGACAACGACAAGCCGTTGGACTATCAACGCAAGCGCAACCTGCCCGCCGACCGTACCGGAGAACTGCCGTAGCCCGGTACGGCTTACATATAGCGCACCGCCGGCCGTTACTAGCGCACTGCGTTTTGCTTTTGGCGTCATATCCCAACTCCATAACCACCAAACCGTTTTTATCAGGCGGTTTGTTTGCATTTATCTCGAATATGTTTTATAATCTAGCTTATGTCATATCTCACCATTTGAGTCCCCCACCCCGGTCATTTCTCCGGGCGGAACATCCGCCATTTGCGCTGCGTCAAATCTATATTTAGGGGGTATTCCATGTTCGACGAATTTGTTCAAAACATCACCGATTTTGATGTACTTACCGACTCGCTGCGCGCTTTTGTCGACAACCTCTCCGTCAGCTCGGTTATCATGAGCATTTTGGTTATTTTCATGCTGGTGGGCCTGGTTGACAAGCTGCGCGGCAACAAGCTGGGCTATGGCGAGAAATTTGACGAGGGCTTCAACGCCATGGGGCCGCTGGCGCTGGCGGTGGTGGGCATTGTGTCGCTCGCACCCGTTTTGCTGATTGTGCTCGAGCCGATTATCACGCCGGTCTACAACCTGATTGGCGCCGATCCCGCCATGTTCCCCTCCTCCTTCCTCGCGCTGGACATGGGCGGCTACACCATCGCCAGCCAGCTGGCGGGTGACAACGTCGCCATCGGCCTGTACTCGGGCTTGATTGTCGCTTCTATGATGGGCATTACCATGTCGTTCACCATCCCGTATGCCACCAGCATGATGAAAAAAGAGGATCATCCCGTGTTGGCCATGGGCATTCTCATCGGCATTGTCACCATGCCGCTGGGCTGCATTGTCGGCGGGCTGATGATGGGCTTTACCGACACGCCGCTCGGGTTTTCCGAAATTCTCATCAACACGCTGCCGGTCATTATACTGGCGGTTATTATTGCCGTCATGCTGCTGTTGTGCCAGCGCGTGACGCTGCGGCTGTTCACCGCCTTTGGCACGGTCATCACCTGGATTATCACCATCTCACCCGCCATTGCCGTGTTTCAATACCTGACCGGCATCCATCTCCCGCTGTTCAACAAAATGGTCACCGAAGACCCCGTCATGGGCGGCATCCCGCTGGAAAACGGCCTGTTGCTGGTGGGTAAAATCGCCGTGGTGCTCATTGGCGCGTTTCCCATGATTCACTTTTTGAACAAGCACCTATCGGGTATTATGGGCAAGTTCGGCAAGAAAACCGGCATCAACACCGAGTCGTCGACCGCGCTGCTGACGCAGCTGGCGAGCAGCATTCCCATCTGGAGCATGATGGGGCAGATGAACCGCCGCGGCAAGCTGGTCAACATCGCGTTTGCCGTCTCCGGCTCCTTTGTGCTGGGCGACGTGCTGGCGTTTGTCGGCGGCACCGCGCCGCAAATGGTATTTCCCGTCATTGTCGCCAAGCTGATTGCCGGTTGCGCCGCCGTCGCGCTGATGGCGCTGTTGCCCGCGTTTAAGAAAATGGAACTGACCGAGTCGCCGAGCAAAGGAGAGGAAATCGATGGAGACAACTGACAAAAAATCATTTTACGAGACGGTGTTCAAGGACTCGCTGGAGGTCATCATTGACGCGACCAAAATCGGGCTGTGGGACTGGCATTTGCCCAGCGGCAAGGTCATCTACAGCAAGCAGTGGGAGCACATCATGGGCTATGACGAGGGCGAGCTGCCGCAGACGGTCGAATCGTGGGAAAACGCCGTGCTGCCCGAGGATCTGGCCATTGCCGAAAAGGCCATCACCGATTATCTCGAGGGCAGGACAACCTCCTACGAGGCCGAGTTCCGCACCGTCTGCAAAAACGGCGACATCATCTGGGCACAGGACAAGGGCACCATTACCGAGTGGGACGAACAGGGCAACCCCGTCCGGCTGGTCGGCGTGCTGCAGGACATTGACCGCATTAAAAAGGTGGAGGAGGAGCTGTCGCAGCAAAAAGCGCAGCTTGACTTTGTCGCGCAGCTGTCCGAGCTGGGCACCTGGGACTGGGATTTGACTACGCAAACCATTTCGTACAACGACGAGTACCTGCACATGCTGGGCTACACACAGGATGAGATTACCGGCACGATGGAGGAGTGGGAGGAGTTTAACCACCCCGAGGATTTGGTGCTGTCGCTGCAAAAGCTGGATGACTACTTGGCCGGCAAGGCCGACTCGTATTCCTGCGAAATCCGTATGCGCCACAAGCTGGGCCATTACATCTGGACGCTGGATATGGGCCGCATCTCGGAATGGGACGAGCATGGCGCGCCGATTCGCGTGTTGGGCGGGCATCTGAATATTGACAAGCTGAAAAAAGCCGAGGAGCGGCTGCAGGACGCCCTGCGCGAAATTGAGACCTACAACCTGACGCTGCAGGATGAAATTAAAAAGGGCATCCGCGACATTGAGAAGAAGGATATTCTGCTCAACGGCGTTAACCAAGTGGCTTCGCTGCTTATTTCGGCCGAGGAGCAGGACTTTACCCATATGCTTTGGCAGAGTCTGGGTATTTTGGGCCAAAGCATTGGCGTAGACGAGGTGTATATCTGGCAAAATGAGATTGTCAACAACGCGTTGGGCTGTTATCAGGTCGGGCGATGGGCCGAGGGCGGCATAACCGGCCAGACGGCACCTTTTTCACGCGCCACCTACCGCGACTTCGGCGCGGAATGGGAGCGCACCTTGAAATCAGGAACGTGCATCAATGGCATTGTTGAGCAGATGAGCCCCGCAGACCGCGACCGGCTGGCGGGCTACAACATTCAATCGCTGTTGGTCATTCCCATTTTTATGCAAAATAAGTTTTGGGGCTTTATCGGGTTTAGCGACCACAAAAACGCCCGACTCTTTACCGAAACCGAGGAGAGCATTTTGCAATCGGGCGGTCTGATTATCGGCGCCGCCATGCTGCGTAATGAAATTAACAAGAACCTTGTCACCGCCAAGGAGGAGGCGCTGTCCAACGCGCAGGCCAAGAGCACCTTCCTGGCCAACATGAGCCATGAAATCCGCACGCCGATGAACGCCATTATCGGCATGACCACCATCGCCCGAAACGCCGACTCGGCCGACAAGGTTAACGATTGCCTGATGAAAATCGAGAATGCGTCGCGCCACCTGTTGGGCATCATCAACGACATTTTGGATATGTCCAAAATTGAGGCCGAAAAGTTTGAGCTGTCGTCGGAAGAAATTGTTTTCGAAAAGATGATTAACAACATCTGCAACATTTCGTCGACGCGCGCCGAAGAAAAGCACCAGAACTTCGTCGTAGACATCGCCGACGATGTGCCCCATTCCATCGTCACCGACGAGCTGCGCCTGTCGCAGGTCATTACCAACCTGCTGAGCAATGCCGTCAAATTCACGCCCGAGCACGGCACCATCAAGCTGATTGTCAACCAGTTGGGCAAGGCCGACGGCAAGAGCGAGCTGGAGTTTGTGGTGCAGGACAGCGGCATTGGCATTGACACCGAGAAGCAAAGCGTGCTGTTTAACGCCTTTGAGCAGGCCGACCGCGGCATTTCCCGCCGCTTTGGCGGCACGGGGCTGGGGCTGACCATCAGCAAGCGCATTGTCGATTTGATGGGCGGCGAGTTCCATGTGTCCAGCGAGCTGGGCAAGGGCAGCCGGTTCTCCTTCCGCATTCCCGTGATGGTCGGCAGCGGCAGCGCCACCGCCTCTGACGTGGACGTCGTGCCGCACGGCGACTACGATTTTGCCGGCAAGCGGCTGCTGCTGGTCGAGGACGTCGACATCAACCGCGAGATTGTGATGACGCTGCTGGAGGACACCGGCCTTGCCATTGACTGCGCCGAAAACGGTCTGGTGGCCTTTGAACTGTTTTCGGCTAACCC
The DNA here is from genome assembly GCA_031549605.1 of Oscillospiraceae bacterium. GTDB lineage: Bacteria > Bacillota > Clostridia > Oscillospirales > UBA929 > WRAI01. Next base: position 19,708 of record JAVBPM010000026.1, read on the forward strand.
CGACGCCTACGACATCATCTTTATGGACATCCACATGCCGATACTCGACGGCTACGGCGCCACCGAAAAGATTCGGGCGCTGAACTTTGCCAAGGCAAGGCAAACGCCCATCATCGCCATGACGGCCAACGCCTTTGCCGAGGATGTGGAAAAATGCAAACGCGCCGGCATGAACGACCACATCGCCAAGCCGATTAATCTCAGCGAGGTGCTGGCCAAGGCGCAGAAGTATTTGTTCGGCTGAATAAGTCAATTGTACCCAATAAGGACTACACTACAAAAAACAATAGGTTGCCGCGCACAGCGGCAATCTATTGTTTTTTCACTTTGTTTCCTTGGGCTAGACGCTGTGCCCCGTTTTCATCATATGTACTACAACCGGCACGCCGTATTGCTTGCAGTTGTCAATCACATGCCTCGTCCCTTTACTCTTCCCATCCCAAAATGCTATTACAAGGTCACTATATATGATTATTTCAACGTTTCGCTTAAGCGGCGCAGACTTTCCAAACAGCCTATAGTCCGGCAGAAACTCAGTCAATTTGATTTTCTTGGTTTGTGCGAACAGTCGCGCACACTGGTCAACTCCCTGCGCTCCACCCGATACGATTTCCATTGCTTCCGCCGGAATATACTGTTGTAGATCACCTACTGTTAAGCTTCGTGAACCAATGACCGCTACCTTCATTTCTGTCACTCCCTCAAATATAGTAATTATAATTACTATATTCGAGAATTGCAAGCCCTATATACTTGCTCATGGGGTGATTGCATGGCTATTTCCTTTGCGCCAATGCGCCAATATATGCGTGACCATAAAATCTCTTATTACCACTTGGCCAATCAGGGCATTGAATCGCCTACGCTACAGCGCATTCGACACGATGAGCCGATTACCACTGAGACATTGGGCAAGCTGTGCCGCATTATGAAGTGCCAGCCCGCCGATTTGCTGGTGTATATTGACGACAATGCCGTCGATATGCCATAGCCGCCGGTGGACAAGCCCCGCGCATCATGCTATCATAGCCATACCCGGACGCCGAAATCCCGGCGTCCGGGTTTTCTTTTGAAACAAAACGCGGTGCTGCCGCGTATTGAGAGTGAGGGGGTGGCCCCGTGCCGCTGACGCCATTGACGCGCGACCAGCTTTCGGTTGCGCGGATTGTCGACGAATATGCCGACATGGTGCTGCGACTGGCCCGTTTGCAGCTGAAAAACCACCACGACGCCGAGGACGTGACGCAGGACGTCTTTTGTCGGCTGTACGAGCGCGAGCGCAGTTTTGACAGCGACGAGCACCTCAAGGCGTGGCTGATTCGCGTCACGGTTAACCGCTGCCGCGACCTACAGCGCAGTGTGTGGAAAAAACGTGTGGCGCTGGACGATACGCCGCGCGCCGACAGCGCAAGCGTCGACAACAGCGCCAACGAGGTCTACGCGCTGGTGGCCGCACTGCCCGAGGCCTACCGCGACGTCATCTTTCTGCACTACTACGAGGGCTATCAAACCGACGAAATTGCCCGTATCCTGCAAAAAAATGCCAACACCGTGCGCACGCATCTGGCGCGCGCCAGAAAAATACTGGAACAGCAGTGGAAAGGAGAGCTGCCCGATGGATAAATTCCGCAAAGCGTTGGACGAAACCAAGGCCGATGACGCACTCAAGCAAAGAATTACGGCGGCTGTCCTGGCCCAGCCCGTCGCGCGCCGCCAGCCGGTGCTGCGCTGGGCGCTGCCGGCATGCGCCTGCCTGCTGCTGGCAGTAAGCGCGTGGCTGCTGCTGCCTCAAATGCAAAGTAAGGACGCCACGTCGCTCGAAATCAGCGGCTATGGTCAGACCGACTGCGCGCCCGAGGCCAGTTTCGACGCCCCGTCCTGGGCCGGTGAGCCTACGCTGGCCGCCACCGACGCGCCGATGGATTTGAACAAAGGGACAGTCGGCGTGGATGACTACGCCAGCTTCTACGACAGCATCGACCCGCCCGCCAACCGCACCGGCGCCGGTACTCCGCTGCCGACCACGGAGCCGGCCGAGCCTGCCGCTACGCCCATTGCGCCTGTGGCGCAACCCACCGCCACGTCAACGCCTAACGAGGCGCCGCCGGCCTCCGAGCCGCCCGCCGTGCTGCCCGACCTCGACGGCTTTCACGGCATTGTCGCCGACGCCTTTGCCATTGTCTACATCGACAGCCTCAACGCCGACGGCACCGCCACGGGTGCGCTGCAACGCCCCATTAGCGGCGCGACGCTGCCCAACAGCTTTTCGCTGTCCGCCACAGGGCTGCAGGCCGGACGTCTCTACATCCTGCCGCTGCGCCGCGCCGGCGACGACGGCAGTCGATGGACGGTGCTGGCCGAGGACAAGGCGCTCTTTGAAATCGACGCCGGTGGCAATCTGGTTGTCCACTCCACGCTGCCGGAGTTTACCGCCTACGACGGCCAGCCCTATCAGACGCTGACCGACGCGCTACACGGCTAGCAACGCACTGCAAGCGGCAGGCTCTTTACGGGCCTGCCGCTTTTGTTGTATACTGACTAAAACGCGATTAGGAGGACGTATGCAACAGCTGCTTGACGACCTATTTACCCACGACCGCCTGCTGGCGGCCACCTTTAGCCAGCCGCGCAAGGGCTATACCGCCGCCGACAAAATTACGGTGCAGCCCTTTGACGGCCGTGACGGGCGCCTGTTTCAGTTTGCCGCTTACAGCGGCAAGCAGGTGTTTCATGAAAACCTGTCGGCTGATTCGGCGGCCGAACACGCCGTCGCGCTGCTGACCGACAGCTTCCATCAGGCGCTGCTGTTGACCGCCGATGAAGAGCTTCACATCAGCTGCTTTGCCAAGCCGAAAATCAAGCGCACGCCGCGCGCGACCGCCGCGCCGACGCCGACGTCACACGACCGTGAGCGGCAGACGCTGCTGCGTCCGGGCACGCCGGTGCCCTTTCTCATCGAGCTGGGCGTCATGAGCGCCACGGGGCAGGTCTATAAGGACAAAATGCCCAAACTGCGGCAAATCAACCGCTTTCTCGAGCTGCTGCGCGACGGGCTGGACAGCCTGCCGAGTAACCGACCGGCACGCATCGTCGACTTTGGCTGCGGCAAGTCGTACCTCACCTTTGCGCTGCACCACTATCTGACCGCCGTGCTGAAGCGCGAGGCGGTTATTGTCGGGCTTGACCTCAAGGCCGACGTTATTGACCGCTGCAACGACATCGCGTCGCGGCTCGACTGCCAAGGGCTGTCGTTTGCACAGGGCGAGATTAAGGGCTGGCAGACGGGCGAGCACGTCGATATGGTCATTGCGCTGCACGCCTGCGACACCGCCACCGACGACGCGCTGGTGCAGGCGGTGAGCTGGGGCTGCAAGCTGATTTACTGCGTGCCCTGCTGCCAGCACGAATTTTTCAAGAGCATTGACCGCGATGACATGGCCTTTGTCTTTAAGCACGGGCTGCTCAAGGAGCGCACGGCGGCGCTGGTAACCGACGCGTTGCGCGCCGCGTTTCTCGAGGCCTGCGGCTACAAAACGACGGTGTGCGAGTTTATCGACATGGAGCACACACCCAAAAATGTGCTGATTAAAGCGACGCGCACGCGCGCGCCGTCCAAGGCGCTGCTGGACAAGGCCAGCCAGACTGCGGCGGCGTGGTCGTTGACGCCCTATTTGGAAAAACAACTGACAAAAACCGTTGATTTTAACGGCAAACGGTGATATACTGACGGCAGATTTCGAAAGGAGTTGAACAGACCCATGGGATTGGTTACCAGCAAGGAAATGTTTGACAGAGCGTACAAGGAAGGCTTTGCCATCGGCGCATTCAACGTCAACAATATGGAAATCGTGCAGGGCATCACCGAGGCGGCTAAGGAAGTTAACGCCCCGCTGATTCTGCAGGTTTCGTCGGGCGCGCGCAAGTACGCCAACCACACCTACCTGATGAAGCTGATTGAAGCGGCCATCATCGAGACCAACCTGCCCATCTGCGTGCACCTCGACCACGGCGACACCTTCGAGCTGTGCAAATCGTGCATCGACGGCGGCTTTACCTCGGTTATGATCGACGGCAGCCACCACAGCTTTGAGGACAACATCAAGCTGACCAAGCAGGTCGTTGAATACGCACACGCCCACGGCGTGGTCGTCGAGGGCGAGCTGGGCCGTCTGGCCGGCGTCGAGGACGACGTCAACGTCAGCGCCGAGGATGCCTCGTACACCCGCCCCGACGAGGTCGAGGAGTTTGTCACCCGCACCGGCGTCGACTCGCTGGCCATTGCCATCGGCACCAGCCACGGCGCGTACAAGTTCAAGCCGGGTCAGAACCCGCAGCTGCGCTTCGACATTCTCGAAGAAGTGGCCAAGCGTCTGCCCAACTTCCCCATCGTGCTGCACGGCGCGTCGAGCGTCATTCCCGAGTACGTCAAGATGATCAACGACAACGGCGGCAAGATGCCGGACGCCATCGGTATTCCCGAAGAAATGCTGCGTCAGGCCGCCAGCATGGCCGTCTGCAAAATCAACATCGACAGCGACCTACGTCTGGCCATGACCGGCTCGATTCGCAAGTACTTTGCCGAGCATCCCGACCACTTTGACCCGCGCCAGTACCTCTCCCCGGCCCGCGCCAACATCAAGGAGCTGGTCAAAAACAAGCTGATCAACGTCCTCGGCTGCGACGGCAAGGCGTAGGGAGCGATAATTTTTTGCAACAAATAACAAGGACGGCGTTTGCCGTCCTTGTTATTTGTTGCCATTTTTTGCGCGTCACTTTCACCCCCGACAGTTGCACAAAGCCCCACATTATGATTGACTATCCACATCACAGGGTATATAATACTTTGAAATGTAATCAACCTAGGAGGCGCGAAATGGGAGTTGCTAGAAAACTATCAGTCGCAATTGCTTTTATCTTACTGGGCGGCTTATTGAGCGGAACAGCCTTACCGCTGCGTGCGTCGGCAACAGAGCCGGTAACGGTTGTCGTCAACCATACAGGCGGCGTGGTATCCAAGCAGAATGTTGATGCAGCGCTCAGGGGGTTGACCGGTCCGTTTGCCGTCACTGTCGCCGCCGGCGCTACCGAGATTGCGCCCGGCGCCTTTGGCTACTACGCATGGCACTCGGCTGATATTATCAGCATAACCATGCCCGACGGCGTGATTTCACTTGGCGAAAAGGCGTTCGCGTATTGTCGCACACTTGGCAGCATTACCTTGCCCGACAGCATTACTTCAGTGGGCAAGGAAGCCTTTTCGAATTGCAACGCCCTGGCTGCCATTGACCTCCCCGATAGCTTAGTCACAATTGGAGCCTCTGCGTTTACCTGTTGCTACAAACTCCCCAGCATTGCTGTTCCCAAGGGCGTAGCCAAAATTGGTGACGACGCATTCTCCGGCTGCACCATGCTGAGCCGTATTGATGTTGCGCTCGAAAACGAATATTACTCGAGTGATGACGGCGTTTTCTATAACAAGGAAAAATCGGTAGTGCTGAGTTGTCCGCAAGCGAAAACTGGCGTTTACTCCATACCGGAGGGGGTAATCACAATTGCTGATTGCGCCTTTAGTGGCTGCACCGAGCTCACTGAAATCACCTTGCCCAGCAGTTTAATTTCAATCGGCGAAAACGCATTCTCTTCTTGTGTGTCGCTGACGAGCATTACCATCCCTGACAATGTGGCATCCATCGGCGACTGTGCATTTCATCTCTGCGAAAAACTTGTCAGCGTCGCGCTATCCAGTCAACTCACGAAACTCGGCTATGCCGTGTTTGGGAACTGCTACGCGCTCACCGACATTAGCATACCCAACAGCGTCACCAAAATTGACCGAGAAGCCTTCGTCCACTGCCTGGCTCTCACCGACATCACAGTGCCAAACACTGTGACCTCAATTGGTGAAAACGCGTTTTACGGTTGTGATGCAATCACTATCCGCTGCGGCGAAAACTCAACCGCTCACTTTTATGCTCGTTCATGCGGTCAGCGGTTCGCTCTGTATGTGCCCCCGGCGTATCGTATCGCCTTCTACGTGAATGGCGGCAGCGCCGTGGCGACCCAATGGGTCGTCCCGATCAACTGCGTTGCTGTGCCTGCCGACCCAACCAAAGGCGGTTCCCTCTTCGGCGGCTGGTACAGCGATAAAGCGCTGACAACGCTCTACCGTTTCAGTGCACCGGTTTCCACCGATTTGAGGCTGTATGCCAAGTGGAACGTCATAGACACACACATCACCGCCACCGACGGCAAGGTCGACAGCAAAGTCAACGCCGACAACACCATCACCTTCACCTTTACGCCCAGCACCGGCAACAAAGTGCTGGCCGTTTACGTCGAGGGTGTGTCCAAGCCGATTGCCGGCAGCTACACGACCAAACCGGGCGAAGTGCCCGAGACGCTGGTGCTTGTGTGCGGCAACGATGCCACGCATAAGAGCGCTGCCTTTACCGACATGACCCAAGCTGTTTGGGCCAAAAACGCCGTCACCTTTGTCACCGACCGCAATTTCTTCGGCGGCACGGGTAAGACCACCTTTGGACCCAACGCGCCAATGACGCGCGGCATGTTTATTACGGTGCTGTCGCGCCAGTACGGCATTGACATCAACAAGTACAAAAACCAGCCCTTTACCGATTGCGTGGTGGGCAAAGACTACTTTGCCGAGCCGGCGGCATGGGGCGAGAAGACCAAGCTGGTCGGCGGCGTAGGCAACGGGCTCTTTGCGCCCGATGTCGCCATCACCCGCGAGCAGATGGTGGCCATCATGTTCCGCTACGCTCAAGTCATCGGCCTTAGCACAAGCAAGCGCGGCGGTCTGTCCGCCTATCCCGATGCCGCCAAGGTCAGCAACTTTGCCCAAGACGCCTTCCGGTGGTCAGTCGCCGAAGGGCTCGTCAGCGGCTCTAACGGCAAGCTGCTGCCACAGGGCACAGCCTCCCGCGCCGAAGTGGCAACAATCCTCATGCGGTTTTGCACAAAGTTGAAATAAGCAAAAAGGACGGCCTTGGCCGTCCTTTTTTATTGTGTGCGATATGGTAGCGCGACCCGCACCGCTGGGTTAGTAAAACTTCTTGCGGTCGCTGATGACAATCATGACAATCAGCGCCACGCCGACTACGGGCACGAACAATTCAAACAGCAGCGCCTCGCGCACGAACATGACCAAGCTGAGCGCCATAAAGAAGATGGACGGCCAGCGCCTCATTTTCAGCGTCGAGCGCAACAGCAGCAGCTGGGTCAGCAGGCAGACGCCCACGCCGTAGTTGAACAGCCGGAACAGCATCTCGGCGTCGTTGTCAAACATGACGCGAAACGCCTGATAGCCGTGCCACAGTCCGACAACGATGCACACGCAGATAAAGGCGTGGTACCAAAAGCTGGGCGAGCCGTCGTAGGTGGTGAACAGTTCGGCCATAGCGTAGTCCTTGTCATAGGTTCGGCCGCAAGTGGTACACGTGCCGTTGGCGTCTAAATAGCTGCCGCATTTCTCACATACCAATGGACATCCCTCGTTTCGACATTACTATAACATACCCTTTGACGTGATGCAAGTGCCGTTCGTTCCTTGACGAACGGCGCGCGCGCGAGTATACTAGGCTTGTGCATTTATACAATGCTGACTGTTATTGTTTTCGGAGGCTTCTATGAATCAAAGCGACGTTTTTATCGAAAAGATGGTAACACGCACCATCTCGCTGCGCGAGTACGCCATCCAGCTGCTCGCCATGGTGGGCGGCGGCTTGCTCGCCTTTGCACTGCTGTTGATTGCCGGCTTCTATGCGCTGGTGTTTATCATGGGCATCTGCTACGGCGTGATTAAGCTGTGCCAGCGCTACAACCTCGAGTTTGAGTACATCTTCACCAACGGCGAGCTGGACATCGACCGCATTACGGCCAAAAAAACGCGCAAACGGATGATGAATATCAAGGTGCAGCTGTTTGACTCGTTGACCCGGCTGACACCCGAGACACAGGCCGAGTACGACAAGGCCTTGCGCGGCAGCGAGCTGCGCGACTACTCCTCTCGCCAGCCCGGCGCTGAGTGCTGGTTTGCCTCCTACCGTCTGCCCAACAGCAAAAGTCAGGTGCTGCTGTTTGAGCCCGACGACGCTATGCTCACCGGCATCGGCCGGTTTGTGCCACCGACTAAAATAAAGGGGTGACCTGATATGGCTTACTCGATTGGCATTGACATTGTCGAAATCGAACGCTTCGACGACGCGTCCGACAGCCTGCTCGACCGCCTGTTCACCGAGGCCGAGCGCGACTACATCAGCCAAAAAGGCGTCGGCGCGGCGCAGACGGCGGCGGGCATGTACGCGGCCAAGGAGGCGCTGGGCAAAGCGCTGGGTGGTGGCCTGTCGGCCGACTTGCTGCATGGCGCCGAGGTGCACCACACCGTCAGCGGCAAGCCCTTCTTCCGCTTTGCGCCGCTGATGGCCGAAATCATTCTGGGTCACGACTGCTCGCTGACCATCACGCACGACGCCGGCGCGGCCGTCGCCTGTGTGCTGCTGACCGCCGGCGACGAGCCGTTGCTGCACGCCGAAGAATGGGTCAAGTGGCAGGACATCATCCCGCGCCGCAACCCCGACGCGCACAAGTACGACAACGGTCACCTGTTTATTCTGGCCGGCAGCTCCTGTCTGTCGGGCGCGGCGCGCATGGCGACGCGTGCGGCACTGCGCATGGGCGTCGGACTGGTGACGGTCGGCGTGCCCGACTGCATTTTTAACATTGTGGCGGCTGACTGCTGCGAGGCCATGGTTGTGCCGCTGCCCGACGACGGCGCCGGCTGCCTGTCGGCCGACGCGCTTCCTATTATCCGCGACTGCGCGCAGAGCGCCACGGCCATTTTGGCCGGCCCGGGTCTGGGCACCGGCGAGGACATTGCACCCATCGTCAACGACCTGCTCGACTTGGACAACAAGTGTCCGCTGGTGCTGGACGCCGACGGTCTAAAAGCCGTCAACCGGCATATATTTATACAGCGTCGCGACGTCATTCTCACGCCGCACGAGGGCGAGTTTAAGCGTCTGGGCGGCCAGCTGCCTCAGCTGCCGCGTCCGGCCGCCGCCGTCGATTTGGCCACGCGCACCGGCTGCCATGTGCTACTTAAAGGCCCCGACACCGTCACAGCCTGGCCGGACGGCCGCACCATTGTCAACCCGTCGGGTAACTGCGGGCTGGCCAAGGGCGGCAGCGGCGACATACTGGCCGGCATGGTGGGCGCGCTGGCCGCACAGGGCATCGGCGCCGGACACGCCGCCGCGTTTGCCGCCTTTGTCCATGGCTGCGCCGCCGACAACATCGCGCGCCGCGCCAGCCAGATGGGCATGGTCGCCACCGATTTGCTCGACGAAATCCCCAACCTGCTCCACCTGTTCAACAGCAAGTAACTCAAAAAAAACACCGTGCGAGGGATGGCTTATGAAGCAACGCGCCTTTGCACAAAAGATACTCGCGCCGCTGCTGGTGCTGCTGGCGCTATGCGGCTGCCGCAGTGCCGACACCGGCCACACGCTGCGCGAATACTACCAGTCGCTCAACGCCGCGACGATGGACGTCGTCGTCTGCGCCGATTTCGGCGACCGCAGCGTAACCTACACGCTGCGCTACGCCAACACGCCCGAAGGCGAGAGCGTTACTGTCCTTGCGCCGCAAGAAATTGCCGGCATAAAGGTCAACCTGACGCCCGACGGCAGCCGGCTGCAATACGACGGCTTAGTGCTGGAAACGGGCGCGCTGCCCGGCACCGGCCTGTCGCCGCTGGAGGCCGCACCCTTTGCGCTGCGCGCTTGGCGCGACGGCTATGTGCTGTCGCAGACCAGCGACAGCTATCAGGGCGCCGAC
>JAVBPM010000021.1:0-29996 GCA_031549605.1 Oscillospiraceae bacterium
GTCCATGGTATAGTCTATAAGCCGCTTTGAACGGGTTTGCGCCCACTGGCGCGGGTAAGCCGACGCAATTAGCGTTGCACCCTTAGAGCGAGAGTCGATTGATTCAAAGGAGAGAGTTCATGAAAGCCATTATCGTAACCGGCGGAAAGCAGTTCACAGTCAGCGAAGGCGACATCATCTACATCGAAAAGCTGCCCGACGAGGAAGGCGCTGGCGTCACGTTCGACACCGTGCTGGCCATTATCGACGGCGACAGCATCACCACCGGAACCCCCGCCGTGAGCGGCGCGAAGGTTGCCGGCAAGCTGCTCAAGACCGGCCGTGCCAAAAAAGTTATCGTTTATAAGATGCACCCCAAGAAGGGCTATCGCCGCAAACAGGGCCATCGCCAGAGCTACTCCAAGGTGCAGATCGAAACCATCACCCCGTGACCACCATCACGCTGATGCGACGCGGCAAACACCTTGTCGGCGTATCGGTTGAAGGTCACAGCGGCTATGCCGAGGCGGGCCACGACGTTGTCTGCGCCGCCGTCAGCGCCGCCGTTCAGCTGCTGGAGTGCCAACTGGCCGACCAGCTGAACATTCAGCTCACCACCCACGTCAGCGAGCCCGACGCCGCCATCAAGCTGGGCATAAAGCAGGCCGCCGACGTTGACAAAGCGCAGCCGCCGCTTCGTGCGTTTGCACAGGTGGCACGCCAATGGGTCACACAATACCCGTCACACCTGACGGTACAGGAGGTAACACTTGATGCTTAACATGACATTACAGTTCTTCGCCCACAAAAAGGGCGTTGGCTCGACCCGTAACGGTCGCGATTCCGAATCCAAGCGTCTGGGCCCCAAGCGCGCTGACGGCCAGCTGGTCGTGGCGGGCAACATTCTCGTGCGCCAGCGCGGTACCCACATCCACCCCGGCACCAACGTCGGCATTGGCAGCGACGATACGCTGTTTGCCCTCGCGGCCGGTCGCGTGCGCTTTGAGCGCATGGGCCGCGACCGCAAAAAAGTGTCGGTCTACGCCGAGTAAGAGACTACAAACAAGTCATTACGCAACCGCTTGGTGGATAGTCGGTGCAGGGTTTCCCTGCACCCAAACGAAACGCCGGGCGGTTTTTGTATGCCATTCTGCCGGTGAGGATTTATAAGTTATGTTTATAGACAAAGTGCAAATTACAGTCAAAGCGGGTCGTGGCGGCGACGGCGTCGTCAGCTTCCGGCGCGAAAAATGCGTCGCGTCGGGCGGCCCCGACGGCGGCGACGGTGGCCGGGGCGGCCACGTCGTGGTCGAGGTCGACAAACGGCTGACCACGCTGCGCGACATCCAGTACAAGCGCACCTATGCCGCCGCCGACGGCGCCAAGGGCGCTGGCCGCAAGTTTACCGGCGCCAACGGCGCCGACTTTGTCGTGCGCGTGCCGCGCGGCACCGTTGTGCGCGAGGCCGACACCGGGCTGGTTATTCAGGACATGAGCCTGTGCGACTCGTTTGTGCTGGCCAAGGGCGGTCGTGGCGGCTGGGGCAACAAGCACTTTGCCACGCCGACACGTCAAGCGCCGCGCTTTGCCAAGGCGGGTCTGCCCGGGCAGGAGGCCGGCATCGTGCTGGAGCTGAAAATGCTGGCCGATGTGGGACTGGTCGGCTTTCCCAACGTCGGCAAGTCAACGCTGCTGTCGGTGGTATCGGCGGCGCGTCCCAAGATTGCCAACTACCACTTCACCACACTGACGCCGCACCTCGGCGTTGTGCAGGTCGGCCTTGAGCGCAGCTTTGTCGTCGCCGACATTCCCGGTTTGATTGGGGGCGCTGCCGACGGGCAAGGCCTCGGTCACGACTTTTTGCGCCATGTCGACCGCTGCCGCGCGCTCATTCACGTCATCGACGTGTCGGGTAGCGAGGGTCGCGACCCCATAGAGGACTACCACGCCATCATGAAAGAGCTGGCCGCCTTTGACCCCGAGCTGGCCAAACGACCGCAGCTGGTGGCCGCCAACAAGAGCGACTTGTTGCCCGACGGCGTGCCTGAGGCGTTCACCAAGGCCATGGAAGCGCTGGGTCACAAAGTCTTTGTCATCAGCGCCGCGACACGCAACGGCGTCGACGCACTGGTCAATGCCACAGCCGCGCTGCTTGAATCGCTGCCGCCGATCGCCGTGTACGAGAGCGAGACGCAGCTCAAACAGGTCGAGCTGGGCACGCCCGACGACACCGTTGTCGAGCAGCAGGAGGACACCTGGCTGCTCAGCGGCAAGTGGCTGTCGCATTTGGTGGCCAACATTAACTTCAGTGACTACGAGTCGAGGATGTACTTCGACCGCACGCTGCACAAGGTGGGGCTGTACGAACGACTGGAGGCTCTGGGCGTTCAAGAGGGCGACACCATCAGCATCTACGATATAGAGTTTATCTACGAAAAATAAAGAAAAGGAGGCTAACGTCATGTCCGGTCACTCGAAATGGAAAAATATCGCGCACAAGAAGGGCAAAACCGACGCGCAGCGCGCCAAAATCTTTACCAAGCTGTCGCGAGAAATTATCATTGCTGTCAAAGAAGGTGGCCCCGACCCCGCCTCCAATTCCAAGCTACGCGACGTCGTCGCCAAGGCGCGCACTAACAATGTGCCCAACGACAACATCCACCGCGTCATTCAGCGCGCCGCCGGCAGTCAGGATAGCGCCAACTACGAGGCCATTACCTACGAAGGCTACGGCCCCGCCGGTGTCGCCGTGATTGTCGAGACGCTGACCGACAACCGCGTCCGTACCGTGGGCGAGGTGCGCCATTATTTCGATAAATTTGGCGGCAACATGGGCGCTGCTGGCTGTGTGTCGTGGTCGTTTGACACCAAGGGCATGATTGTCGTCGAGCGCGAGGGCGTCGACGAGGACAGCTTGATGCTGGCGGCGCTTGACGCCGGTGCCAGCGACTTTGAATCGGCCGACGAGGTCTTTGAAATCACCACCGAGCCTGACACGCTGGGCACGGTTCGCGAAGCGCTGGACAAGGCGGGCTACACCTACGTCAGCGCGCAAATCGAAAAAATTCCGCAGACCACGGTCAGCTTGACCGAGGAAAGCGACGTCGTCAAAATGCGCCGGCTGCTCGACGCGCTGGAGGACAACGACGACGTGCAGGACGTTTACCACAACTGGGAGGAATAGACCCTTTTTCCTCCCTGCCTAAATATGATTGCCTTCTAAGGCGGGAGGTTTTATGAACGAGGTTCCTTCGTCCATCTGGCGCGCGCTGGAAACCGCGGGGCTTTCAAAACAAGCGGTCATCCGACAGGCGCACGCCGATATGAACGCCGATTGCCAATACCAAGACTATTTTCTATTTCTAACACAGACACAGGTGGCCGTCGTCACCTGTGCTATTAGCGCGCGCGCTATGGTGTTTGCCGGGTATCCGGCCGCCGCGGCACTGGCGCCGACCGTTGAGCGCGTTGACATCTACGACATCGCGCAGCTGTCCGACCCGGAACTCAACAACCTGGTCAGCGGCGGCGAGCTGCTGGTCAAGGTCGACGGGCAGCTCAAGCCGCTCTGCTGCATGACCAACACGCGCAAAAGCCAGTGCGCCGCGCTGGTCAGCGCGCTGGAAAAGCGGTGCAAGGGCGAGCCGCTGCCCGACCGCGAGGACAACGAGGAGCGCTTCTGCCCCATGTGCGGCACCGCCTACCCCGAGGAGGGACGCTCGGTATGCCTGCAGTGTGTCAATCGCAGCTCGCTGTTTGTGCGCACACTGGGCTACTTCAAACCGTACAAACGCCGTTTTATCGGCCTTTTCTTCTGCGTGTTGGGCATGGCTGTGCTCAACATCACCTTTCCCTATCTGGCGGGCAACGTGCTATACGACAAGGTGCTGGCGCGCGACGAAGGCTTTGCGCGCGCGGTCGGTGTCAGCAGCCCGTACACACAGCTGGCGCTGCTCGTGCTGTCGATGGTGGCCATACGCACCATATCGCAGCTGCTGTTTGTCATCCAAGGGCGCGTCACGGCCAAAATCGTGCCCTATGTGGTGCAGAGCATCAAGTGTAAGACCTTTGCCGCGCTGGAAAAACTGTCCATCTCCTTTTTTGCCAAGCGGCAGACGGGTGGGCTGATGACGCGCGTGCTGGAGGACGCCGAGCAGGTGGCCGGCTTTTTTATCGACGGCCTGCCGCAGCTGTTTATCCACGGGCTGACCATTCTTGCCTCCTGTGGTTTTATGCTGGCCATCAACTGGAAGCTGGGTCTGGCCACCATCGCCGTGCTGCCGCTGCTGCTGTTGATCCACCTCTGGCTGGGCCCGATTTTCTGGAACATGGTGGGTCGTCGTCACCGCGCCCGCCGTGCGCTGACCAGTCAGGTCAATGACAACATCACCGGCGCGCGCGTGGTCAAGGCTTTTGGCCAGCAGGACACCGAGATGAACCGCTTTGCCAAGACTAATAACCGCCTGCGCGGCGCCGAGCTGTCACTGGTCAAGGTCGACTCGCTGTACACCGCGTTCTACATCGCCTGTCATGCCATTGTAACTGTCACCATCTGGAGCGTTGGCTCGCTGCTGGTGCTGAAAAAGCAGCCCGATATCTCCTTTGGCGTATTGATTACCTTTGTCAACTACGGCGCCATGCTGGGCGGGCCGCTGGAGTTCATGAGCTATGTCGTGCGCTGGTGGGCCGACAGCATGAACGGTGCCGCGCGCATTTTTGAAATCATCGACCACCAGCCCGACGTTGTCGAGTCGTTTAACCCCGTACCCATGAAGCAGATGCAGGGCAGCGTTGAACTGAAAAACGTCACCTTTGGCTACAACCCGCACACCAGCGTGCTGAAAAACGTCAGCCTCAAGGTCAAGGCGGGTCAGGTGCTGGGCGTGGTGGGCAAGTCGGGCGCGGGCAAGTCGACGCTGGTCAATCTCATCAGCCGCCTGTACGATGCCTCTGAGGGCGAAGTGCTCATCGATGGCGTCAATGTCAAACAGCTCGCCTTTGCCGACCTGCGCCGTCAGGTGGCTATGGTCAGTCAGGAGACCTACATATTCATCGGCACGATTGCAGAAAACATCGCCTACGGCTGTCCCGACGCCACGCATGAGCAAATCGTGCGCGCCGCGCAGATTGCCAGCGCCCACGACTTCATTGTCAAGTGCCCTGACGGCTACGACACGCTGGTCGGCGCCGGATTGCGCGATTTGTCGGGCGGCGAGCGGCAGCGCATTTCCATCGCGCGCGCCGTGCTGGCCAACCCGCGCATTCTCATTCTCGATGAGGCGACGGCGGCCATGGACACCGAGACCGAGCGCAACATTCAAAATGCCATCGACGCGCTGATAGTCGGCCGCACGGCCATTTCCATCGCCCACCGGCTGTCCACACTGCGCAACGCCGACAGCCTAGTGGTGCTGGAGGACGGCAAAATCGTCGAACAGGGCACACACATAGAACTAATTAAACAAAAAGGCACCTATTACACGCTGGTGCAGTTACAAAACAAAGCGCTGGCCATGCGCGAGATGGGTGGTTGAGTCCAATGGCAGAATTTAAAAATACCCTGACGGTCGACAAGGCCGAGCAGGACCGCGTGGTGGCCGAGCAGCAGAAGAAGGTCGAGGAGCTGCTGTCGGTGCGCTATCTCACGCCCGAAACTGCGACTTTTGCACGCACCGACGGCGGCTTTGTGGCACTCACTTTGACCGGGGACGAGCGGTACGACCGCGTCAACTTTTACCGCGCCTTTCCCTTCAGCAGCCCCGACACCTACATTTCGGTGCGCGAGCCCGACACAAAGGCGCGCGAGATTGGCCTGATCGAGCGGCTGGCTCTTTTTCCCGAGCCGGTTGTCGCCATCATCAACGAGCAGATGAATCTGCGCTATTTTACGCCCATCATCACGCGTGTCTTTGACCTCAAGCTGGAATACGGCTACGCCTATTGGGACGTCATGACCGACCGCGGCGCCTGCCAGTTTTCCATGAACAGCGGCTCGATTCCGCACCTGTCCGAGTGTCGGCTGCTGATTAGCGACGTCGACGGCAACCGCTTTGAAATTCCCGACTTTACCAAGCTGCCCCAGAAAGATATTAAGAAGATGGATATGTTTTTATAGGAGGCGCCATGAAGCTATGCTACGCGCTGCCGCCGCCCGAGCGCAAGCTGCTGGGCGACGCGGCGGCAGATATTCAATACTGCGCGCCCTACGATTTGGACGAGGGCGGGCGCTGGATTAACGACGGCTGGTTTGTCGCCACGACAGCAGCGCTCTATATGCTGCGCGGCGGCCAGTTGGTCTGCCGCTACGACTACGCCGACATCACATCGCTTAAGTCGGAAAACGGCGTGGGCTGCGGGCTGCTGGTGGTTGTGCAAGGCGACAAGAGCGGCGTGTTGCTGCGCTATTCAATGCACCACATCTCGCGCTTTGCCTTTATCTCGCGCGGTGTGCGGCTGTTGATACAGGGCGTGCGGCAACTGGTTGAAAGCGACGAGGCGGAAAACTATTGCCCCAAGTGCGGCCACTCGCTGCCCGGCACCAGTCACTGCCCCCACTGTGACGGGCGCAGCCACACACTGCGTCGGCTGGTCAAGCTGTGCAAGCCGCACGGGAAGCGCATTGCGCTCATTTCAGCACTGCTGGTGGTGGGTGCTATGGTGCTAATCAGCCAGCAGATGGTCATCCGCGACTTTATCGACAACCGACTGCGCCAGCCCGAGCAGGCGACGCTGCGCCATCTGGCTGTCTTTATCGCCACGCTGGTGTCAATCGCCGTGTTCAACATCAGCTCGATTTATGTTCGCTTCCGCATGACGGTGCGGTTGGGTGCCGACATTACCGCCGACCTGCGGCGCCAGCTCTACTACAAAATCCAGCAGCTGTCGCTGTCGTTTATCGACCGGCGCAAATCGGGCGAGTTGATTAACCGTATTGGGCACGACACCAAGACGATCCAAAAATTTATGTCCGACAACGTCAGCTTTCTATTCTACAACATCGTCATCATGACCGCGGCGGTCATCGTCATGCTGGTCATCAACTGGCGGTTTACACTGCTGATATTGGCGCTGGTGCCCGTGATTTTTCTGGTCAATCAGGTTTTTTGGCGCTTCATCCTGCGCATTTTCCGCATGCAGTGGCGGCGCTTTGACGCCATCAGCAACCGCTTGCAGGACGTCATATCCGGCATCCGCGTCGTCAAGGCGTACGGGCGCGAGGAGGCCGAGGTCGAGCGGTTCAGCAACCTGACCGGACGATACGCCGACATACAGAGCTACAACGAGAAGTTTTTCTCCAGTTTTTATCCCTTCCTGTCGCTGCTGCTCAGCCTGTCGACTTGCCTTGTCGTCTACTTCGGCGGGCGGCTGATTTTGGGCGGCAGCATGTCGCAGGGCGAGCTGGTGCAGTTTATGGGCTACGCCAATATGCTGTACGGCCCGTTGGGCTGGATGAGCTTTCTGCCGCGCGACATCGTCAACGTGCTGACCAGTCTCGAGCGCATTGGCGACGTGCTGGACGAGCGGCCCGACCAGGACGATGTGCCCGACGCCGTCGACACGCGCATTCGAGGCGAGGTGACGCTCGACAACGTCACATTTGGCTACAAGTCCTACGAGCCGGTGCTGGAAAAGATTAACCTGACGGTCAAAAAAGGCGAAATGATTGGGCTCGTCGGCCCCAGCGGCGCCGGCAAGTCAACACTGATTAACCTGCTGATGCGGCTGTACGACGTCGACGACGGTCGGCTGCTGATCGACGGCGTCGACGTGCGCCACTACAAGCAGGAGCGCTTTCACAGCCAAATCGGCGTCGTTTTACAGGAGCCCTTCCTCTTTTCCGGCAGCATCTTTAACAACATCGTCTTTTCTAAGCCCGACGCGACGGTCGAGGAGGTCATCCGCGCCGCCAAAATGGCCAACGCGCACGACTTTATCTGCAAGACGCCCGACGGCTACAACACGCGGGTCGGCGAGCACGGCTATATGCTCAGCGGCGGCGAGCGGCAGCGCATCTCCATCGCGCGCGCCATTCTCAACGACCCCGCCATCCTCATCCTCGACGAGGCGACCAGCAGCCTGGATACCGAGAGTGAGTTTCAAATTCAGGAGGCGCTCAACCGACTGATTCAGGGTCGCACCACCTTCAGCATCGCGCACCGGCTGTCAACGCTGCGCAACGCCGACCGCATCATGGTCATCGACAACAACACCTGCGCCGAGCTGGGCAGCCACGACGAGCTGCTCAGAAAAAAGGGCATCTACTACAATCTGGTCATGGCCCAATTGCAAACGCACAAGGTCAGGACGTAACACAAAGGGCCGGTCGCAAGACCGGCCTTTTGGCTATTCCGGAAAGGTAAAACGCTGTACCAGCACATCGAGCTCGCTATTACTCAGCAGCAGCCACACGGTGCCGTCGCGCGTCATGCGCAGGTCGTTGAACTGATAGCTGTCCTCATAGTCAAGGCCAACAGCTTCATCAAAAATGCGCATGCTGTCGACGCGCTGTGTCGAAAGGTCGAGCCGCGCGAGGTAGCAGGGGTTTGGACTCCAGCCATTGGTGCCTCCCTCGGCCACTTCAATAGCGAAATACAGCCGCCCCGCATCATCAACGCCTAAGAATGTGGTTTGAGAAACGGCATATAAGCTGCAGAGCTGATCGACACGGGAGGTGTCGAGCAGCAAGGCACTGCTTAGTTCTGACTGCGACACAAGGTGACCGTTCAAGATTTGAGTGCCATACCATCCGTGCTGAAAGCTGACACATGGTTGACCCTGATAGTCAGACAGCACATCAAAATCAGGCTGCAATGAGGATAGTGCATCCAATGGCGCGGGTTCTTCATCAGGCGGACTGTCCTCCGTGAGCGGAGGAATGGTAGTGGCTTCTACAGCGTCGTCGGCAGACAAATCAATGACCAGCTTTTTCCCAGCTTCCTCATGTGCCGTTTGCCCTGCTCCCCCAGATGCATGGTAGGTAGGTGGCTGTAAAATCGTAAGCGTCTGGCCCTCCAGTTCGATGCTGCCGTACTCGAACGTGTAGTCTGCGCGGTAGGCCGAAAGGTCAATGCGGCGGTCAAAGGCACCGTCGGTAAAAACATCGAGGTACAGAAAACGTGCTGCTGTTGTTTCTTCCTCGTCGTCGTAAGAAAGGTCTTGCTGCAAAAAATATAGTGTATGGTCGTCGCCCACAGCCCAGTCTATGATGCTGGTCCCGTAAAAATAGTGCAATTCATCAAATGCTGCCGGTATCATTTGCCCCGGCTTGGTGCCTATAGCAAGGGAAAACTGAGAGTCAGGGTGCGATAGCGGCACATAGTAGTCAAACCGCACGGTCGGGGCGAGCGACAGGTATGTCGATACATCGGCGTTGATGGATGTGCCCACCGATCTGCCAATACGCGTCTCAAAGGCGGATTCATTGGCTGTGGCGTAGGCTATGCCCTGTTCGCGGCTTCTTGCCTCCACATACGTGGGGAAACGGTACTCCTCGCCCGAGATATCGCCGTAGCTATTGTCTACAGGCGCATAGCATACCGTCAGCTGCGTCAGCGGCGCGTCGAGGTCGGCCAGGCTGTGCTGGCTGTCGGTGTCGGCTTGAATCACGTAGTCGCCGCACTGGAAACTCATGTAGGCCGTCATACGCGCGCCCATGCGGCGCATGGCGTCATAGAAGGCGGTCTGTGTGTTGGCCTCGGGGTGGGCAAATAAAAGCGCAAAGTCGCCGCGCAGCAGTGCCAGTCGATCCGATTTGGTATAAAAGCTGCCAAAGTCGGGCAGCGCTTCGTTATCCTCAAACGAGAGCAGCAGCCGCTCGTCCAGCCGTTCGGCGGTCTCCAATCCACGCACGCCGGTGGGGTTAAGTGCGCCGTACTGGTCGACCACTGCCTGACGCTTTTGCATCAACAGGTCGGCGTACGGTTGGGCGATAAAGGCCGACAGCGGCGCGACGGCATAGGGGTCGGGTGTAGGAGAAGGCGACGGTGACGGCACAAGGGTCGGCGTGGGCGGCACGGACGGCGACGGCTGGACAACCTGTCGGCCGTTTTGCCACACCCACAGCGCACCGGCCACAAGCAGCACGACCAATAACGACGCCGCAAGCGCTACCCACCACTTGCGGCGTGGCGGCACCGGTGGCTGTGCAACGTCAAACCGTATCGGCTCGGCGGTGCGCTGTTGTTCGGTATAGGCGGCGTCCAGCTGCGCCAACAGCTCGTCGCGTGGCCGGTAGGCGTTAAAGTAGGCGGTAATGCGCTCAGTCATGGTCATCCACCTCCAGTATGGCGCGTAACTGGCGGCGCGTGCTGACCAGCCGCTTCTTTACCAAAGAGCGGCTTATGTTCAGCACCTCGGCCAGCAGCGCAATGTCCATGCGCTCGTTGTAGTGCAAATAGAGCAATGTGGCGCTGTCCTCAGGCAGCGATAGCAGCGCGGCGTGCAGCGTCTCATCGCGGTTGGGCGCCGGCAGCAGCTCCAATGGTGCGCCGTCGGCTCGATGGCGGCGCTCGGCCAGTCGCAGCACGTTGCGCGCGCGATGCAGCGCCGTTTTGGCAAACCAGGCGCGCTCGTGGTCTTGGTTTTGGAAGACAACCGGCTTGCGCAGGTAGGTCAAAAAGACCTCCTGTACAACATCCTCAGCGTCTTGCGGCTGCTTGAGCTGCGTGACGGCAATGCGGTAGACCATGGCCGCATGGCGTTCAATAATGGGCGTCATACAGCACCCCCTCTGCTATCAATACACCGCAGCGCGGCAAAAAGTTACGAAAAAACACCGCCGTGTGGCGGTGTTGTCGCTCAGCCTTTGGCCTTGGCCGCGCCAATGGCGGTGGCGAACTCAGCACTGGCCGGAATGAGAAAGCGCTCGGGGAAAATGGCCTCCAGCCCGTCGAAAATCGAGCGGGTCAACGGTGAGGTCGTCAGGTTGCCAATCAACACTATGTTGTTAATACCCACCGACCGCGCGGCAAAAATAGCCGTCATGCCAATGGCTTCAAACACCATATTGACGATACCGGCGGCCAGATCGCTGTGGGTGGCCATGTCGTCAATCTTGCCGAAGTTGGCGGCCGTCGTCTGCGGCGGCAGCACGTTGTAGCTGCCGGGGCTGATATCGCTGATGCGTAAATCAACCTTGCCGGCGTCGCCGTCGGCGGCAAGCTCCATTATGGCGTCAAAGCCGCGCACATGCAGCAGCTCGTAGCCCAAGCCCAGCACCGTGCCGCCGCCCACGCCCGTGCCGCCGAGATAGCGCATCTCGCCGCCGCGGTTGGCCAGCACCATGGCCGTGCCGGTGCCCATACTGACAATCAGCGCGCTATCCAGCGCCGTCAGTGACAGCCCGCCGGTGCCAATAGCTTCAAATTCGTTGACGCGGTGGGTGGGCAGGTCGTACAGCGAGCCGTTTAAGAAGCTGCCGCCCGTGCCTGTGACCATAACGCGGTCGATGTCGGACAACGACAGCTTGTTTTCGTTGAGCAGCTTGCCAAACGCGCCAAACACGCTGGTCAGCGCGTCGGTGGCGCGCACCAGTAGCGGCTTGAGCATGTTGTCGCCGTTGAAGCCGACGATTTTGGTCGTCGAGCCGCCAATATCAATGCCAATCACCAATCCCACAGGCAGTCCTCCCATCGTGCTTGTCTGGCGTTCAGTATACCACGCCGACAACGGCGCGGCAAGTGTATAACCCGCCGCAACTGGGAAACAATACCATAAGATAAAGCGGGGGAGGGGTAACGGTGGTCAAGGGACTGTCTAAGCGCGTGGTGGTAGTGCGCTTTGAAGATACGCGCGTATTCGAGCAGGCCATCCTATTGCTGCGCGACGGTATTGATGCCGGTGGCGTCGATGAACAGCAGCTACTGCGCGAAGCGGGTGAGGTGGCAGAGCAATATCAGCGCGACCGCGAGTGCCGCAAGGCAAAAACCAGCTGGGTCGCCCGCTTTTTTGCCGCGCTGGCCGGTGCCGGCGTGGTAGGGCTTATCTGGTTGGCGACGGCGGCGTAAAAAACAGCGACCTAGACCGAGTGTCTGGGTCGCTGCCAATTTGCGCATTTTTACTTGCCGTTACCCTCGACAAAGGCGTAGGTCTCCGCCTTTTTGTCATAGCTGACGGTATACGTTTTGTTAGCTTCCGCGGTCAGGATAATGGTGTTGGGACCAACGGTTGTGGTTACCGAGCGGTACATCACGCCGGGGCGTGTCCACTGAAACTGCAACTCAACCTGACTCTCGCCCGGCAACAGGAAAAAGCCGGAACGGCTCTTTTCATAGAAGGTATGCGGCGCGGTGCCATTGACACCGAGAATGCTGAGACGGCCGGCACCGTGTTTCATAAACACCTTGGCGGCTGTCGGGTTTTGCTGTAAGTAATTACCGGCTGCCTTTTTCTTTTTGTTCATGTAGATGATGGCGCCGGGAATGTAAAAAATAATAATCGCGGCGATGAAGATAATGACGTACTTAGCGGGACCGTTCCAAGCTTCCTTGAGAAAATCCATTGTGTGCAGCGCTCCTCACGATTTGTTGATTTGGGTCGGTATTTTAACAGGCTGGTTGGTGACGCCCAAGTCGTCCAGCAGTCTGAGAAAACGCGCACGGCCTAGCATCGTGCAATCAATGGATTTGGTGCTGTTATCGGGGTAGCGTGCGGTAAGCGTGCAGTCACTGTCGCTATCAACGGTCTTGATGTGCGCCGATAGCTCGACTTGACTGAGCAAAAACGCCTGCTTGACCTTCTGGCCGCGCAGAATGCGCACCGAATCGCCGTCAATGCAAATGGAGATACGGTCGCCGAACAGCGCAAAATAGAGCATGAGAAGGCACAAACCGCCGCCAATGGCGGCCGCGACTTGCCAGTCGAGCCAGATGCTGGCGATCAACGCGGCGGCGGCGCCGCCAAACAACGCGTAAACACAGTTCTTGACGATGACAAAGCTACTGCTCTTGTAAATCTTCACGGCTATGCTCCTCTTGCGTTAAGGTGTGCTGGTCGTGGTGGGAGAGGGGCTGGACGGGGCAGTGCCCGTTGCGGTGGGCGACGGCGCGACAGTAGGCGAGGTGCCGGGCGCCGGTGAGGCGGGTGTTTCAGTCGTGCCCATCAGCGTTTTCAGCTCGGCCATGGCGGCCAGCAGCTGCGTGTCCTGCTCGGTCGGCACATTGGGCAGCTGATTGGTTAGCGCCGCATCCATAGCGACTTCTTTATCGGGCGTCACGCCCTTGGCCTCAAACAGGCTGACACCGTGCGGCGTGCGGTACTCACTGACCGACAGCAGCAGCGCCGACTGGTCGGTGAGGATAAAGTCTTTCTGTGCGTAGCCCTTACCGGTTGTCTGCTCGCCGACGATAACGGCCTTGTCGTACTCCTGCAGCGCGGCGGCGAAGAACTCGGCGGCGCTGATGGAGTTGCCGTTGGTCAGCACAACCAGCGGCAGGTCAATGGCGTTGGCGTCAGACTGCTTGGTTTCGCTGACACCCGCCTTGTCGGTGGTGGTAATAATCGGACCGGCCGGCAGCAGTAAATCAAGCGCGTTGCACAGCGACTCCAGCTGGCCGCCGGCGTTGTTACGCACATCGATGACAATGCCCTTGACCTCGGCCTTTTGCAGGTTGAGCACCGCTGTTTTAAAGTCGGCATCGGCACCGTGGTCAAAGTTGCGGATGCGGATATAGCCGATATTCTCGGCGGTAAAAATCGTCGAAGTAACAACGCGCACAATGACCTTGCGCCGCGTCAGCGTAACGGTGTAGTCGCCCTTGTCGGCATTGGTCAGCGTCAGCTTGACGGCGTCGCCGTCGTTGCCGCGCATACGATCAACGGCGTTGAAGTAGCCGCTCATCTCGCTGTACGGAACGTCGTTAATGGCCACAATAATATCAAGCGGCTTGAGCCCGGCCTCGCTGGCGGGCGAGTCGGGGAAGACCTCGTTGACAATGACGCCGGCGTTGGCGGGGTCAGAGCGTGTGCTGATGCCGATGCCGGTCAGGTCGCCGCTGTTAAGGTAGGTCTGATACTCGGCCTCGGTGAGATAATGCGACCACGGGTCGTTGAGGTAGGACACCATACCGGCAATAGCACCGTCAATGGTGTCGTTGGCGTCGTAGCGTCCGATAAAGTTCTTCGATATAATATCGCGCACCTCGAAGTACTTTTTAAACTCCTCGCGCAGGTGCATGGCGTCCTCGTATTTATCCTGCAGGTCGTTTTTAACCGCAATGTTGGTAAACACCCAAGTGGTTACGCACACCATTAGCATGAGCGCAATCATAGTGGCGATGTCAAAGCGTTTTTTCAAGCCGGGCCTCCTGTCTCCGCGCAGGGCGAAAATGATTGGTTGTTAAAAGAAGCTTTGCGGATCCTTGGTCGTACCGCCCTCGTGGATTTCAAAGTGCAGGTGGTTGCCCGTCGACCAGCCGGTGCTGCCGACGTAGCCGATGACGTCGCCGCGACTAACCTTCTGACCCGCTGACACGATGTAGCGCGTCATGTGGCCGTACAGCGTAGCTTTGCCGCCGCCGTGGTCGATAACAACCATGTTGCCGTAGGCGGTGTTGTAGTTGGCGCGCGCGACGGTGCCGCTGTTGGCGGCGTAGACCGGCGTGTTCTTGGGCGCGCCGTAGTCGGTGCCGGTGTGCAGGCGCCGCGTCTTGAGAATGGGGTGAATGCGATAGCCGTATGTGTCGGTCACGTTGCCGCGGTATTGCGACGGCAACGGGAACAGATAGCTGCCGCCGACATAAACCTTGTTCTCCTCGGCCAGCTTGGCCATCAACGAGGAAATGTCGCTCTGCAGCGTCTTTTCGGCCGCCTCTTTATCGGCGTAAATCTTTTCTAGATTGGCCTCATTGGCCTCCAAATCCTTAACGCGCTTTTGCGTCTGCGCGTACTCGGCGATCAGCTCGTCCTGACGCTGCTGCTGTTCGGCCTTGCTGGCCGTCATCTGCTGCTTGTTGTCCTCAAGCTCTTTTTTGTTGGCCTGAATACTCTCACGCTTGCGCTTCATGCTGGCCATCAAGTCACGGTCAAACTTAACCAGCGCATTCACGTCCTCGTTGAGCGACAGCATATCAGACAGCGAGTCGGCCTTAAGCACAACACCCAGATACGAGGCGCTGCCCATCTCCTCGATGGCGCGCAGCCGTTCCAGATAGACCTGATACTGCGCCGCGCCGTCCTGCTCGGCCACCTCAAGGTCGGCCTGCTGCTTGGCAATTTCGGTGTTGTACTCGGCAATCAGGCTGTTGAGCGTCTCGACCTCTTCCTCCATAACGCGAATCTGGTGGTCCAGCGCGTTTTTTTCCTTGATGGCCGAGTCCTTATCGTTGCGCAGCGTACCAATTTCAGCCTGAATTTGCTTTTTCTCGTCGGCCAGCTGCTTTTGCTTGTCCTTCAAGTCCTCAATCTTGGTTTTGGTTGAGGCGGCGCCAACATCGAGTACCAGCGGCAGCACCAGCCCGGCCACCAGCATGATGACCAGCAGAATGGCGACCGCCATAACCCAAAAACGGCGTCTCTTGTCTCGTTTGGAGTTTTTCATGCACAAACCTACACTTTCAAGAAGCGGCGGATGGTCAGCACGCTACCCAGCGAGCCGGCGAGCAAACCGCCCAGAATAAAGACGGCCAGCACCTTGAACTGCACCTCGGCAAACGGCGCGATGGGCACGGAAATCAAGTTGATGGTAATGCCCTTGGCCAACGCGCTGTAGACAATCCACTGCACAAAGAAGGCCAGCAGACCGCCCACTAGGCCAATCAGCGCACCCTCGACAAAGAAGGGGAATCGGATAAAGCCGCGCGTGGCGCCCACCATACGCATGATGGCAATCTCCTCGCGCCGGTCGTAGGTGGCTAGTTTAATGGTGTTAGCGACTATAAACACAGACACCACCGACAGCAGCAATATCAAGAAAATGCTGATGACGTTAACGATGCTGTGGGCCGACTCGAGAATGTTGCGAATTTTTTCGTCGCTGTCAACCTTGGCCACGCCGGGTACGGCGCTGATTTGCCGCACAGTGTCGGACTGCTGTGTTATGTCGGTCAGCGTCACCACGCAGCGGTTGCGCAGCGGGTTGTCGCTGCCCTTCAGACCCTCGGTCAGCGTCGGGTCATTTTTGCTGAAAGTGGCCAGCGCCTCTTCCTTGGACACATACCGGTTGTCGTCGATGTTGTCCAGCTGGTTGATTTTGGTGTGCACCGACTTGGCCTCCTCGGGCGACAGCGTCTCGTCGATGTAGGCGACCACGCGGTTGGTCTGCTCCAGTGTCACAACAAAGCGGTTGACGTTAAAAGCCACCAGCGTGAAGCTGCCCATGATCACCAGACAGGCGGCAATGATGGTAATGGCGGCAAAGCTCATAAAGGGATTGAGGAAGATGCCGCGAATGCCCTCGGTGACTAAATAGCTCGTTCTAAATCGTTTCATTGCTGTAATACCCGCCGGTTCTGTCGCTGACAATCATGCCGCCCTCGATGGCAACGACTCGTTTTGTAAAATGGTTGACCAGCTCCCGCTCGTGCGTAACGGCCAGCACGGTGGTGCCCAGCGCGTTGATGCGCTCGAGCAGGGTCATAATCTCCAGCGAGCGCACGGGGTCGAGGTTGCCCGTCGGCTCGTCGGCAATAATCAGCTGCGGATTGTTAATGAGCGCGCGCGCACTGGCGACTCGCTGCTGCTCGCCGCCGCTCAGCTCGGTTGGCTTGCGGCGACCCTTGTTGGTCAGGCCAACCAAATCGAGCACATAGGGCACGCGCTGTCGAATCTCGCGCGGCGACGCGCCGACTGTGCGCATGGCAAAGGCGAGATTGTCGTACACCGTCTTTTTTTCGATCAGCCGAAAGTCCTGAAAAATAACGCCCAACGTGCGGCGCAGGTTGGGCACGTCGCGCTCGCGCAGCGTGGCGATATTGTAGCCGTTGACGTTAACACGTCCTTCGGTGGGGCGAATTTCGGCAAACAGCATTTTAATCAGTGTCGACTTGCCGCTGCCGGACGGGCCGACCAAAAAGACGAATTCGCCGTCGTCAATACGCAGCGAAACGCCTTTCAGCGCCTTGGCGCCGTTTTGATAGGTTTTGTAAGTGTCAGTCAGGCGTACCATGGTATCTCCTTCAACAACATATACTTTAGCGGCGCTCGCCGCGCAGATTGCCTAGAAGCTCTGGCTGCCCTGCGAGGCCAGATATTTTTTAACCATCAGCGCCACCTTAAAGATGATGGCGTGGTCAAACTCGCGCAAATCAAGGCCGGTCATCTTTTTCAGCTTTTCCAAGCGATAGACCAGCGTGTTGCGGTGGACAAACAGCTTGCGCGACGTCTCGCTGACGTTGAGGTTGTTTTCAAAGAATTTCTGAATGGTGAACAGCGTCTCCTGATCGAGGTTGTCGATGGTACTCTTTTTGAAGACCTCGCTCAAAAACATTTCACACATCGTGGTCGGCAGCTGGTAAATCAAACGGCCGATGCCCAGATTTTCAAAATGAATAATCGTCTTGTCGGTGTCAAAGACCTTGCCCACCTCAATCGCGACGCGCGCTTCCTTAAAAGACGCGGCCAAATCCTTGAGGTGCGACACCGGCGTACCGATGCCGATGACCGTCTTAACATACAGCTCCGAGCCCATTGTCTCCTCAATGGCGCCGGCCAGCTTCTTGAGGTTCTTGGCGTCAACGCCCTCGCGCACCTCCTTGACCAGTGCAATGTCGTTTTCACTCAGGCTGACGACAAAGTCGTGCTGGCGGTCGGGAAACAGGCGTTGCAAAATATCGACAGCCGCCAGCTCGCTGTGGCCGGTCTGACGCACGAGCAGCACAGCGCGCGGCTTTTCGCAGTCAAAGTGCAGCTCCCGGGCGCGCATAAAAATATCGCCCGGCAGCACGTTGTCAAGCAATATGTTTTTAATGAAGGTCGTTTTGTCGTGCTTGTCATCGTAGAACGCTTTGGCGCTGTTGAGCGCCACGGCGGCCATGATGGCCAGGCTCTTGGCCTCGTCGTCCTCGCCCTCGGCGAAAACGGCATAGTCGTAGTGGGCACTCCAGCCCGACAGCGCCTTGTAGGTATAGCCCTCAAAGGCGAGCGGCGCGTCGAGCGCTGTGCTCAGCTCGTCGCTGGCGCCGGTACGGCTCTCGCCGATGCGCGCCAGTTCGGTGCAGGCCACAACAAGACCCGAACTGTCCATGACGCCGAGCAGGCGTGAGGTGGCGTCCTTCATTTGGAGAATGATGCCTTGAAAAATTCTACTTGACATAAACACACCTCTTTTGTCGTTTTTCGGTTATGTTGGCATATCGCTGCTTATTATACTGGAAATCTCCTTTATTTGCAATAGGGGTTGACCATAATTCGTAATTTTTGCTAAAGTGACAGCATTGCGGCTGCCACAGCGGCACCGTCGTCATTTTGCACAAAAGCGGCGGTGCCCGCGCCCAATGTTTGACAAAGTTTCTCTTGAAAAAATAACGCGTTTGACGTACACTATGGCAAGCTGGAAAAGACCGTAATGATTGAAAGGAGAAACGTAATGGCACTGACCAACAACAAAGCTGTTTTGTCCTGGGTCGACGAGATGGCCGCCATGACAAAACCCGATAAAATCGTCTGGATTGACGGCTCCGAGGCTCAGCTCGACGCCCTGCGCGCCGAGGCCATGTCCACCGGCGAAATCATCAAGCTCAATGAGGAAAAACTGCCCGGCTGTTACCTGCACCGCACCGCCATCAACGACGTGGCGCGTGTCGAGCACCGCACCTTTATCTGCTCGAAGAACAAAGAAGATGCCGGCCCCACCAACAACTGGATGGACCCGCAGGAAATGTACGCCAAGCTGAAAGGCCTGTTTGACGGCTCCTACAAGGGCCGCACCATGTACGTCATTCCCTTCTCGATGGCCGTGCCCGAATCGCCGTTCGCCAAGTTCGGTTACGAGCTGACCGACTCGATTTACGTTGTCCTCAACATGGCCATTATGGCCCGCATCGGCCAGCGTGTCGTCGACTGCCACGACAAGAGCGCCGATCCCGCCGATTTCACCAAGGGCCTGCACGCCCGCGACAAAATCGACGAAGAGAACCGCTATATCGTTCACTTCCCCGAGGACAACGCCATTTGGTCGATTAACTCGGGTTACGGCGGCAACGTGCTGCTGGGCAAAAAGTGCCTGGCGCTGCGCATCGCCTCCTTCCTCGGCCGCAAGGAAGACTGGATGGCCGAGCACATGCTCATCCTGGGCATCGAGAATCCTGAAGGCGAAGTGCGCTACCTCGCCGCCGCCTTCCCGTCGGCCTGCGGCAAGACCAACCTGGCCATGCTCATTCCGCCCGAGGTTTATAAGAACAAGGGCTACAAGGTCTGGTGTGTCGGCGACGACATCGCCTGGCTGCGCGTCGGCAACGACGGCCGCCTGTGGGCCGTCAACCCCGAGGCCGGCTTCTTCGGCGTGGCACCGGGCACCAATATGAAGTCCAACCCCAACGCGCTGCTGACCACGCAGAGCAACACCATCTTCACCAACGTCGTGCAGAACCTCGACGACAACACCGTGTGGTGGGAGTCGCTCGACAAGAATCCGCCCAAGAACGCCATCAACTGGAAGGGTGAGAAGTGGGACTGCACCGACGGCTCCAAGGGCGCTCACCCCAACAGCCGCTTCACCGCGCCGGCTGCCCAGTGCCCCTGCATCAGCGATAAGTTTGAAGCGCCCGAAGGCGTGCCCATCAGCGCCATTGTCTTCGGCGGCCGCCGCGCCAAAACCGCGCCGCTGGTCTACCAATCGCGTGACTGGCAGCACGGTGTGTTTGTCGGCTCGATCATGGCCTCTGAAGTCACCGCCGCCGCGCAGGGCCTCAAGGCCGGCGTGCGCCGCGATCCCATGGCCATGCTGCCCTTCTGCGGCTACCACATGGGCGACTACTTCCAGCACTGGCTGGATATGGGCAAGCGCATTCCCAACCAGCCCAAGATCTACAACGTCAACTGGTTCCGCACCGACGATCAGGGCAACTTCATCTGGCCGGGCTACGGCGAGAACATGCGCGTGCTCGAATGGATCATCAACCGCGCCTTTGACCAGGCCGACGCCGTCGAGACGGCCATCGGCTACCTGCCCAAGGCCGAGGACATCAATCTCGAGGGTCTCGACCTGTCGCTCGACACGCTCAAGGACCTGCTCAGCGTCGACAAGGAGCTGTGGCTTGAGGATGTCGCCAACATCAAAGAGTTTTACGCTCAGTTCGGCGATCGTCTGCCCAAGGAGCTGGCCGAGGAGCTGGCCAAGCTGGAAAGCAACGTCAAGTAAGCAAATATTGAATCTACACAAAGCCGGTGCAAAAGCGCCGGCTTTGTGCGTTGTAAAAAATGGGAAATGCAAGATGCGAAAAAAATGCTTGCAATATTGTTAAAGTTTTGTTACAATCCTAAGGTATAATGCGGTCGCAGTATAGCTGCTTCCGTAGGGCCACCCCGCCCAATATGAGTAGGAGGGACACTATGAAAAGCACAAGAAAGTACCTAGCCATCCTCATGGCCTGCCTGATGCTGGTCGCCCTGTTCGCCGGTTGTAAAACAGGCGATGACACCACGACAACAGCGCCGGCCACCGGTACGGGCACGCCCGCCACCGACACGCCCGCCTCTGATGGCCCGTCCTCGGGCAACGACACGCTGGTCATCGGCACCACCGAGTTCAATGGCGTGTTCAACTACCTGTTCTACAACACCGCCTATGACGCCAACGTCATCAACCTGATTGACCTCGCCATTTACGATGGCGACCGCGGCGGCGCGCTGGTTTCCGGCGTTTGCGAGTACAAGACGCCCGAAGTCATCAAAGACGCTGCCGGCAAAGATGTCGGCGCCAAGTACACCTTTAAGATTAAAGACGGCATCAAGTTCTCGGACGGCGAAGCTGTCACCGCCGATGACATCATCTTTACTTACAAGGTCATGGCCAGCCCGGCCTACGAAGGTCTGGCCGCGCTGCAGACGTTGCCGATTCCGGGTATCAACGAGTACCGCTACGACGATCCCAACTACAAGGCTAAGCTGGCTGAAATCGAAACCGAAGCCAAGAACATTCCCGACGAAGATTTGGTCGCCGCCTGCAAAGATATGGCCGTGGCCGATTATGAGACGCCCGATTACGGCCCCGAAGGTCTGATTACCGATCTGGGTCTGACCATCGACGCCGCGCTGACCGCCGGCAGCGATGAGTACAAGACGGCCGTCATCGACGCCGCCACAAAGGCCTATCATGACAACTTTGCCGATTTCTTCCTGCCCGAACTGATTGCCGCCAAACAGCAGAAGTTGACGCTTGAATACGTCAACGCCAACATGGCCAGCGGCGAAAAAGTCAAGGATATCTCCGGCATCAAGAAAGTCGACGACATGACCGTTGAAGTCACCGTCGACGGCATTGACCCGACCGCCGAGGCCAGCCTGGCCATTCACATCCTGCCCGAGCACTACTACGGTGAAGGCATCACCAAAACCGACCTGTCCAAGATGAAAGAGAAAAACGGCAAGCCCATGGGTGGTGGCCCGTACATCTTTGATGATTTCAAAGACGGCGTCGTGACTCTGCACGCCAACCCCGACTACTTCAAGGGCAAACCCAACATTGAGAAGGTCGTGTTCCAGACCATCCCGACAACCGACCAGGCGACCGCGGCCGCCAACGGCACCGTCGATGTCATGGAAGTCTCCTGCACGCCTGATAACGTCAAGCTGATGGAAGACAACGGCAAGTTCAACTACATTTACGACCGCAACGGCTGGGGCTACGTCGGCGTCAGCGCCAAGAAAATCCCCGACATCAATATCCGCAAGGGCCTGATGTTCGCCATGAACCGCGATTTGGGCGTCAAGACCTACTACGGCGACCTCGCCGTCGTGCTGGAGCGTCCGATCACCATGGCCAGCTGGGGCTATCCGAGCGACAACACACCGGTCTACACCTACGACCTCGCCAAAGCCAAGGAGAGCTTCTTGGCTGCCGGCTACAAGGAAGAGGGCGGCAAGCTGGTCAAGGACGGCAAGGTGCTGAAGTTTGACGCTTACATCTCCTCGACCGACCACCCGGTTAACCCGCTCTACACCCAGATGAAGAACGACCTGGAAGCCATGGGTTGTGAGTTCGCCATTTCGCAGCTCGATTGGGGCGCCTACAGCGAGCAGTATCAGGACGGCGACCTCATGATTTGGGCCGCTGCCTACGGCGACGGCTCGCCCGACCCCGACTGCTACCAGATGTTCCACACCGACTCCATCGCCGCCAAAAACAACCCCTACCAGCTCAGCGATCCGGCTGTTGACAGCCTGATCATGCAGGGCCGCGGCATCCTCGACCAGGAAGCGCGCAAGCCCATCTACAATGAGCTGTACAAGAAGATTATGGAAACGGCGACGGTTATGCCGTACTACCAGCGTATGGAAATGTACGTCATCAACCCCGATAAGGTTGACGTTGACACACTGGTTCAAGATCCCGACCCCTTCTACGGCTTCTACGCCGGCATTGACAAGCTGAAACTCAAGTAAGTAAAAATGCATGGGGCGACCCGATCCGCTTTGGGTCGGGTCGCCCTGTCTTTCTTAAGTAAGCACTTCCTTATCCCCCAACCGACACCAAGGAGCGTGAAATACCTTGTGGCAGTACATTATTAGGCGCATTGCAATCAGCATTGTTATCCTGTTCGGCGTTGCATTTATCATTTACTGCTTGATTCAGGCCATGCCGGGTGACTATGTAAGCAAAATCACCACCGGCAAAAAAAATGTCACTCCCGAAATGATTGCGCGACTCAACCACTTACTGGGACTGGATAAAGGCCTGTTTGAGGGCTTCTTTAGCTGGTGCGGCCAGGTGTTGCGCGGCAACTTTGGCGAATCCTTCTTCTACTTTAAGCCTGTTACCGAGATTTTGGGCGAAAAGATGGTCATGTCCTTCACGCTGGCGCTGCCCGTCTTTGTGCTGGAACTGCTCATTGCCGTGCCGCTGGGCATCATCAGCGCCACAAAGCCCTACACAACTGTCGACTATACGGTGACAACGTTTGCCTTCATCGGCCTTTCGTTGCCCACCTTCTTCTTTGCCACCATTTTGAAGCGCGTCTTTGCCTACGGGTTGGGCTGGCTGCCGCCGAGCTATATTATCGACCAAAGTCTTACCGGCTCGGCGTCATTTTTCAACAGGGTGGAGAACTATATCCTACCCGTTACCTGTCTGCTGATTGTCGGCGTGGGTGGCTATATGCGCTACGCCCGCACCAATATGATGGACGTGCTAAACGCCGACTACATTCGTACCGCACGGGCCAAGGGCCTTAGCGAACGAACGGTTATCTATAAGCACGCCTTTAGAAACACCCTAATCCCCATCGTCACCATGATTGGCGGCGCCATTCCCGGCCTCTTTGCCGGCGCGATGATTACCGAGAACCTGTTTGGCTTCCCCGGCATTGGCTGGACCGGCTATCAAGCGCTGCAAAACGGCGACATCCCGCTCATTATGGCCTTTAATGTCATACTCGCGGCGTTGACGCTGCTGGGCACGCTGCTGGCCGACATCTCGTACGCCCTGGTCGACCCGCGCGTACGCTTGAGTTAGGAGGCAGTCATGAACGAGAAAGTAAACGAACAGGGCGCCGAAAACCAGGTCGTAAGCCCGAGCCAACTCGTTATACGCCGCTTTCTGCGCAGCAAGCTGGCTGTGTTCGGCGTATGCATTCTAGTTGTGATTACGCTATTCAGTGTTGTCGGCCCGATATTTGTGCCGTATGGAGAGTACGAGCAGTTTTTTGCCATTGAAACGTCCTACGATGCCAAGACGCTACAGGCGCTGGTTGACCGTGGCACCATTGATATGGACACTCAGATTAACACCCTGCATAAAGAGAAGAATGTCCAGTCAAAGATATTAAAATCGGAAGTCGATGTGCCGGGCAAGGAAATTTACACTGTCGGACAGGCCATTGAGGGCGTAATTCCCGCCGACAAGGATCCCGAGCAGCGCTACCGTCTCTACAATGTCAGCTTCCAAGACAAGGAAAAGAAAGAACTGGTTCAGGACGGCTTTACAACTGACAAAGAGATTTTGTTGTACAGCCAGAAGCCCATTTCATCCGACCATTTGCTGGGCACCGACAAGGACGGTAACGACGTGTTTACCCGCCTAATGTACGGCGGTCGCATATCCCTGATGATCGGTCTGATTTGCGTATTGATTGAGCTGTTGATCGGCGTGACGCTGGGCGGCATTGCCGGTTACTGTGGCGGCATTATCGACGCTATTATCATGCGCATTGTCGATATCATGAACTCCATCCCCACATTCCCGGTCATTATTTTGATTAACAGCGGCATGCGTGCGATGGAAATCGCTGAGGATATGAAAATATTTGTGCTCATGCTAGTCATCGGCTTGCTCAGTTGGCCGGGTGTGGCGCGCATGGTACGCGGTCAAATCCTATCGCTGCGCGAGCAGGAGTTTATGGTGGCCACCGAGGCGACGGGCATTAAGCCCAGCCGCCGCATCTTCCGCCATCTGCTGCCCAATGTTATGCCGCAGCTGATTGTCAGCGCCACGCTGGGTGTCGGCTCCGTCATCCTGCTCGAATCGGCGCTTAGCTTCCTCGGGCTCGGTGTTTCCACGCCCTATTCGACGTGGGGCATCATGATTAACAGCGTTACCGACCAGAACATTATGATGAACTGTCTCAACGTCTGGGTGCCGCCCGGACTGGCGATTTTGTTCACGGTTATGGCCATTAACTTCGTCGGCGACGGTCTGCGCGACGCCTTCGATCCCAAGATGAAGAGGTGAGCGGTATGGCTAATAAATTAGATGTGCGCGCCATCGCCAAACACAACACCAAGCAAATCAAGAAATTTGAGAAGCTGAAAAAGCGCCGTGATATTCCCGCCAGCGAATACACAACACGCATGCAGAACCCCGACAACCTCATTGAGTTTGACAACCTGACCACCCACTTTTTTACCGATATCGGCACCGTACGCGCCGTGGACGGCGTCAGCTTTGACATCCCGCGCGGCAAGACCATCGGCGTTGTAGGCGAGTCGGGCTGCGGCAAGAGCGTAACCTCCATGTCGCTGATGCGGCTGGTGCAGGGTCCCACGGGTCAGATTATCGACGGCGCCATTCGCTACGCGCGCGAGCGCGGCGGCGAGGCCCTTGACCTCACCAAGGCGCCCATCAAGATGATGCAGCAAATCCGCGGCAACGAGATTGCCATGATTTTCCAAGAGCCGATGACCAGCCTCAACCCCGTCTTTACCATCGGCCGGCAAATCGGCGAGGTCATAGCGTTGCACAACCCCGATATGCCCAAAGCCAAAGTAAAAGAACGCGCGATTGAAATGCTCAAAACGGTTGGCATCGCGCGCGCCGAGGGCATTTACAAGTCCTATCCGCACGAGCTGTCGGGCGGTATGCGTCAGCGCGTTATGATTGCCATTGCGCTGGCCTGTGACCCGCAGCTGATTATCGCCGACGAGCCGACCACGGCGCTGGATGTCACCATCCAGGCGCAGGTGCTCGACCTGTTGCGCGACCTGAAGGATAAGATTTCCGCCTCCATTATGCTGATTACCCATGATTTGGGCGTTGTCGCCGAAATGGCCGACTACGTCATCGTCATGTACGCCGGTCGCGTCATCGAGCGCGGCACGGCCGAGGACATCTACCACAACCCCAAGCACCCCTACACCATCGGGCTGCTCAACAGCAAGCCGGCCGTCGGCAAAGAGGTCGACCGTCTCTACTCCATCCCCGGCAACGTGCCCAACCCCATCAACATGCCCGACTGCTGCTACTTCAAAGACCGCTGCGAGCAGTGCGTGGCCGCGTGTGAGGGCAACTATCCCGCCGAGGTCAAGTTGTCCGGCACCCATTCGGTGTCCTGCTACCGCTACGCGAATGGAGGTGACGCGCAATGAACCAGCCCAACGATACCAAAAACATCATTGAGGTCAAGGACCTGTACCAGTATTTTCCCATCAAAAGCGGGCTACTGCAGCGCGTGACCGGCCATGTGCGCGCCGTTGACGGCGTCAGCTTTACTGTGCCGCGCGGCAAGACCATGGGTCTGGTGGGTGAGTCGGGCTGCGGCAAGACGACTGTCGGCCGCACCATTCTGCGCCTGTACAAGCCAACCAAGGGCAAGGTGCTCTACAACGGCGAGGATATGGGCACGCTACCCAAAAAGAGACTGCGCGCCATGCGTCCTCAATTCCAGCTCATTTTCCAAGACCCGTACAGCTCGCTGTCGCCGCGTATGCCGGTCAGTGAGATTATCGGCGAGGCCGTGCGCACGCATAATATCGTGCCCAAGGCACAGTACCGCGACTACGTTTTGAAGATTATGGCCGACTGCGGCCTGCAGCGCCACCATGTCGACCGCTACCCGCATGAGTTTTCGGGCGGTCAGCGGCAGCGCATCTGTATTGCGCGCGCACTGGCGCTCAACCCCAAGTTTATCGTTTGCGACGAGCCGGTCAGCGCGCTCGACGTGTCCATTCAGGCGCAGATTATCAACCTGATGCAGGATTTGCAGAACGAATACGGGCTGTCCTATCTGTGTAGCAGCCACGACCTGTCGGTCGTTGAGCACATTTCCGACTTTGTCGGCGTTATGTACCTTGGTTCCATGGTGGAGATTGCCGATAAAACCGAGCTGTACAGAAACCCGTCGCACCCCTACACGCGCGCGTTGCTGTCGGCTGTGCCGGTTCCCGACCCGTCTTACAAAATGAAGCGCACCATTCTGCAGGGCGATATTCCGTCGCCCGCCAATCCGCCCAAGGGCTGCAAATTTCACACCCGCTGCCCACACGCGACCGAGCAGTGCAAAACCGAGGTGCCGGTTATGACCGACATCGGCAACGGCCATATGGTCGCCTGCCATCACGTCGGCCGTATTTAGTCAGCGGTTACATGGCGCTGCAGGGCAAAAAAATTCAATGGATTAGCCTGCGCGAGCTATGGGTCGGATACCGGCACATACTCGCGCTGGTTTTGTTGCCCATTTCCGGCTTTTGGTTCTTTTTGCTTGAAAGCCTGAACACTCAGCCTGCCTACATCATGTATTCGCCGCTCGACGATCTGATACCCTTCGTGCGACAAATGGTCATTCCCTACTACGGCTGGTATCTGTTTATCGCCGTGACGCTGGTGTTTATGCTGCTGCGCGCGCCGCGCGACTTTGTGTCGCTGTGTATTTATATGTACGGCATGCAGATGATTATCTGCATCGTCTACGCCATCTTCCCCAACGGGCAGGACCTGCGACCCGCACTAAACGGGCTTGAGGGCACGGACATATTCACCAAGACCATCGCCGCGCTCTACCAGGTCGACACACCAACCAACAGCATGCCCAGCATCCACGTCACGCACACCATCGCCTGCTGCACAGCATGGTGGCGTTACACCCAGCTGGGGCGGTTGCGTCTGCCGGTGCTGGTGTTCAACAGCCTGTTCGGACTGTCGATTATCATGTCGACGGTGATGATTAAGCAGCATTCCATCATCGATGTCGTGGCCGGCATCACCTTGTCGTTCGCCTGCTACCCGTTGGTCTATGTGCTGCGCCCCAACCCGGTGGAAACCGAGCGCGTGCGCCTGCCGCTGCCGGTGCGACTGGTATCCAAAACGACATAAAAAACCCCGGCCTCAGCCGGGGCTTTATTTCTTCGCCGAGCCGGTCAGCTCAGTTGGTTGTCGCCGCTGTCGCGCATCAGGCTGCAGCCAACCTCAGCGGCGGTGCGCTCAATGCGCTGTCGGTCAACGCCGGTGGTGTCGTAGTCAACCGTCAGCCGTGACAGCGCGTGGTTAACGCTGACCGATTTAACGCCCGCCAGCCGTGACAGCTGGCTTTTCAACTCATAGGCATCACGCGAGTCCTTGAGCCCGTCAATGATATAATAGTCGCTAACCTGTGCCATGTTCGTCACCTCGCCATCAGTTTGCCCGTACATCGGGCAAACATACACAGCTACTGCGCCAGCAGCCGGCGCACGACATAGGACGCGCACGCCAGGCCGGCCGTCGACGGCACAAACATCATGCTGCCGCACAAATGACGCCCGTACTCGGTCGGCGCGTCGACGTCCAGCGGTTGTTCGCGGCTGTACACCACCGGCAGGTGACGAATGCCACGCCTGCCCAGCTCGCGGCGCATGACGCGCGCCAGCGGACAAACCGCCGTCTTGGCTAAATCGGTTACCTCGACCTGCGTGGGATCGAGCTTGTTGCCCGTGCCCATGCAACTTATCACCGGCACGGCGTACAGCAGCGCCTTTTCAATCAGCAGCAGCTTGGCGGATACCGTGTCAATGGCGTCGACGACAAAGTCCACGCCGTCCAAGTTCAGCAGTTCGGCCGTCTCCGGCGTCAGCAGCAGTTGCTGCGGTACGACCGATACACCGGGCGCGACGGCCTGAAGCCGTTGTGCCGCGACCCGTGTTTTAGGCAGCCCAATCGACTCGGCCGTAGCCAGCAGCTGTCGGTTGAGATTAGACGGCGAAAAAACGTCGCCGTCGACCAGCGTCAGTCGCCCGACGCCGCTACGTGCCAGCGCTTCGGCGCAGGTGCCGCCGACGCCGCCAAGGCCAACCACCAGTACATGTGCCGACGCCAGTCGCGCCAACCCGTCGTCGCCAATCATCCATTGCGTGCGGCTGTGCACATGCCATCACTCCTTTTATCATAGTGTAACCGAGGTGACAAACCGATGCAAGTAAAAATTCTGGGCACCGCCGCCGCCGAGGGGCTGCCGGCGCTGTTCTGTTGCTGCGACACCTGCCGAACCGCGCGCGAGCAGGGCGGGAAAGACCTGCGGACACGCAGCGGCACGCTGATAGACGGAAATCTGATGATTGACTTTTCGCCCGACACGTTCCATCATGCGCTGCGCCACAAGCTACAACTGGCCGACGTGCGGCATCTGCTGTTAACGCATTCGCACTCCGACCACCTCTATCCCTGCGACCTCGATATGCGTCACACGCCATATGCCCATCTCGACGGCCAACCGGCGCTGAAGGTCTACGGCACGCGCAAGCTGCTCAAAAAGTGCCGCCGTCAGTTCGGTCGCACCTGGGCGCCGCGCAACCTAGACCTGACGGCCATCAAGCCGCTGCAAACGGTTGTGCTCGACGCCGACACGCAGGTCACGGCGCTGCCGGCGCAGCACATGCTGCGTGAGCCGGCGCTGCTGTTCGCCGTTGAGCGCGGCGGCAAGCGGCTACTTTACGGCCATGACACCGGCCTCTTTCCCGAGCTCGTCTGGCAGACCCTGCGCGGCCGGCGCTTTGATCTGGTGCTGCTCGACTGCACCATGATGACCGGCCGCGACGGCGGCAACCACATGGGACTGCCCGACTGCCTTGACACCAAGGCGCGCATGGAGCGCGAGAACATGGCCGACAGCCGCACCCGTTTTGTGCTGACGCACTTCTCGCACAACGGCGGTCTGTCCCACGCACAGCTGGAGGCGGCGGCCTCGCCGCACGGCTTTGACGTCGCCTATGACGGCGTTGAATACACCCTATGACCGATAACAAGGCCGCGATGGATTGCCCATCGCGGCCTTGTTTTGCTAAACATCAGCTACTCGCTGACCACGCAGTTTTTACCCGACTGCTTGCCGCGGTAGAGATTGGCGTCGGCCTGTACCAAGGCGTCCTCAATGTTCAGGCCCTCGACCTGTGCCAGCCCGGCAGTGACCGAGACATTGACGGTGGTCGTGCCGTCGGAAATGGCCTCGCTGCTGATGCGTGTTACCAGATTTTGTACCACCGCCTTGCCGACCGTCAGGTCAATGGCACGGTAGAGAATTAAAAACTCCTCGCCGCCCCAGCGAAAGATAAAGTCGTTGCGGCGCGTGCTGCGCTGTATGATTTCGGCCACTTTTTTAAGCACAATGTCGCCAAACGAGTGCAGGTACTTGTCGTTGATTTGCTTGAAGTTGTCGATGTCGAGCATGGCCACGCACAGCCGC
>JAVBPM010000053.1:0-10533 GCA_031549605.1 Oscillospiraceae bacterium
CTCGGAACCCATCTCGGTGCGGATGGGGATATTTTGCAGGTTGGGCTCGACCGAGGACAGCCGGCCGGTGACGGTGGCCGTCATTTGAAAGGTGGTGTGGATGCGCCCGTCGGCGGCGATGACCTTTTGCAGTCCCTCGGCGTAGGTGGCCGACAGCTTGGTCAGATGGCGCAGCTCGATGATGTGCTCGATGAGTGGATGCTGGCCGCGCAGGCCTTCCAGCACCTCGATGTCGGTGGAAAAGCCCGACTTGGTCTTTTTGCCGGCGGGCAACCCCAGCTTGACAAAGAGCAGCTCGCCCAGCTGTTTGGGCGACTGCCAATTGATGGGCTCGTCGACTGTTTGCGCGGCGGCCAGCTCGGTATCGGCGATGCGCTGCTTGAGCATGGCGGCAAATGCCGACAGTGCCGCGCGGTCGACGGCGATGCCGGTGCGCTCCAGGTCGGCCAGCACGGCCGACAGCGGCAGTTCCAGGTCGTTGTGCAGCGACGTCAGTCCGAGGGTCGACAGTTTTTCGGCGTAGATGCCATGCAACGCGTGCAGTGCCGAGACCCATTGTGCCAACGCGCTTTCGGCTGTGCCGCCCGACAGCACACCACAGGCGGTGTCGTCTTCAAACAGCGGATCGGGCAGCGTTGTATCGAGCTGTGCGAGTGCCAGACGCGGCAGGTCGAGCTTTTTTTCGTCGGGGTTGCAGAGGTGGGCCGCCAGCAGCAGGTCAAAGCTGATGTTGGCTATGGGGTGGCGGCGGTAGAGCGCCTTGGCGTCGTAGACAATCTTGGCAAAATCGGCGGCACAAAGAGCCGCGCCGTCGGGTTGGGCGTCGGCGGTGACAATGTAGGTCGTATCGCCGTCGCACAGCGCCATTAGCTGCTCGTGAGGTGGCAGCAACAGGGCGGTCGGCGCTGTCAGTGTGCTGAGCAGCGC
Source organism: Oscillospiraceae bacterium (assembly GCA_031549605.1). Taxonomy (GTDB): domain Bacteria; phylum Bacillota; class Clostridia; order Oscillospirales; family UBA929; genus WRAI01. The sequence continues at coordinate 928 of JAVBPM010000053.1, forward strand.
GGCGTAGGCGTCGGGCGTGTCAATGAGCTTGACAGGGCAGGGAATATAGGCCGTCGCGGTCGGCGGCGTTGCTTCAGCCGACTCAGACAGCCCCCATTTTTTGATGAGGTTGGTAAATTCCAGCTTTTTGCACAGCGCATAGAGCGCGGCCTTGTCGGGCGCGGTGTTGGCGGCGTCGGACGGCTGGAAGTCGATGGGTGCGTGTGTGTCGATGGTGCCCAGCTGACGGCTGAGCAGTGCGAGGTCTTTGTTGGCTTGTAGCTTGTCGCGCAGTGTAGCGCGCTGGACATAGTTGTCGAGGTCGGCATACAGCGCGTCGAGCGACTGCGCCGCTTGCAGCAGCGGCAGGGCGGTTTTTTCGCCCACGCCCGGCACGCCGGGGATGTTATCGCTGCTGTCGCCCATCAGCGCCTTGAGGTCGATTAAGGCGAGCGGCGACAGGCCGTATTGCTGCTCGATGGCGGCGGTGCCGATGCGTGTGGTGGTGGTTTGTCCCATGCGCGACGAAATGTGCAGCACATTGACACTGTCGTTGACCAGCTGGTAGGCGTCGCGGTCGCCGGTGGCAATCAGGCAGGTGGCGTTTTGCTCGGCGCAGTGGCGCGAGATGGTGCCCAGCAGGTCGTCGGCCTCGTAGCCGGCCAGCTCGTAGCAGGGGATGTGCATGGCTGCCAGCACCTGCTTAATCAGCGGCAGTTGCACGGCCAGGTCATTGTCCATCGGCTTGCGCGTGGCTTTGTAGCCGTCGTACAGCTGGTGGCGGAAGGTGGGCGCTTTGAGGTCAAAGCAGACGCAGACGCCGTCAGGCGTATACTCGTTTTGCAGCCGGTTGAGAATGGTGAGAAAACCGTAGACGGCGTGCGTGGGCGTGCCGTCCATGGTGGACAGCGGCTTGACGCCGTAATAGGCGCGGTTGAGGATGCTGTTGCCGTCAATGGCCAGAATGGTCACGGGCTTGGCCTCCTTTGTTGGTGTTGTCAGGCTTTGGTGCACTGCTGGCCTTGCGCCGTGTCCTTGACGGTGTAGCCGAGCGCGGTACTTTGGTCGCGCAACGCGTCGCTTTGCGCCCAGTTTTTGTCGGCGCGGGCTTGTGCGCGCTGGGTCAGCAGGTCGGTGATGGCTTGCGGCAGCTCGGCCGCGTCGTTGTCGGCGGGCACGCCGTCGGCGAGGTTGAATTGCAGCACGGTGTCAAAGTCGAGCAACAGCTCGTAGACGCGGTGATCGCGCGGCAGCTTGCAGGCGGTGTGAGCCACGCCCAGCGCCTTGGGCAGATTGAGGTCGTCGTTGAGCGCCTCGTCAAACTGCGCCTTGAGCGCGGCGAGTTGGGCGGCGTCAAGGTCGGGCGACTGCTGGTCTTTGTGCGACTGGGCGGCGGCGATGAAGCGGCTGCACGCCGTTTTGGCGCTGTCGATGCCCTCCCAGGTAAAGTTGCATTTGCTGCGGTAGTGGGCGTTGGTGCAGAGGTAGCGGTAATGGACGGGCGCGTAGCCCTTGTCCTGTAATTGGTCTAGCGTGTAGACGTTGCCGAGACTCTTGCTCATTTTGCCGCCGTCGACGAGTACAAACTCGTTGTGCATCCAAATCTTGACGGCGGGGTGGCCGAGCAGCGCCGTCGACTGCGCGATCTCATTTTCGTGGTGCACGGGGATGTGGTCGACGCCGCCGGTGTGGATGTCGAAGGTGTCGCCGAGGTACTGGCGACCCATGGCCGAGCACTCGATGTGCCAGCCGGGGTAGCCCTGACCCCACGGCGACGGCCACTGCATGATGTGGTTGGGCGCGGCGGTTTTCCACAACGCAAAGTCGGCGGGGTTGCGCTTCTGGCTGTTGACCTCGACGCGTGCGCCGGCCTTTTGCTCGTCCAGGTTGAGGCGCGCCAGCTGACCGTAGGCGGGGAACTTGGACACGTCGAAGTAGACGCCGTCGTCAATGACGTAGGCGAAGCCTTTTTGCTCCAGTGTTTGCACAAAGTCAATCATGCCCTGAATGTGGTCGGTCGCCTTGACAATCAGCTCGGGCAGGTCGATGTGCAGGCGGCCGAGGTCACGCAGGAAAATGTCGGTGTAGTGTGCCGCGATTTCCCACGGTGTGCGCTGCTCGCGCTTGGCGGTTTGCGCCATTTTGTCGTCGCCGTCGTCGGCGTCGTCGGTCAGGTGGCCGACGTCGGTGATGTTCATGCAATGCTTGGTGGCGTAGCTGTTGCGGTGCAGCACGCGGCGCAGGCTGTCCATAAACAGGTAGGCGCGCAGGTTGCCGATGTGGGCCGTGCCGTAGACGGTCGGGCCGCAGGTGTAAATGCGGACGGCGTCGGACTGCAGCGGGGCAAAGTCCTCTTTTTGGCGGGTTAGCGTATTATAGAAGCGGAGTGTCGGCATCGGGCGTGTCCTCCTGTGTAGGTTCAATTTGGTTCAGGCGCTTTTTAAGCGTGTCGATTTCGGCTTGCATATGGCAGATGATTTGGCTGACGGGGTCGGGCGTGTGGATGTGGTCGAGCGGCTGCCGCTTGACGCCGCCAACGCGCACGATGCGCGCCGGTACGCCCACGGCGGTGGCGTTTTCGGGTACTTCGTCGAGCACGACGGCACCGCTGGCAATCTTGGCGCCGTCATGGACGGTGAAGGGTCCCAGCACGGCGGCGCCCGCGCCGATGAGCACGTTGTTGCCGATGGTGGGGTGGCGCTTGCCCTTATCTTTACCGGTTCCGCCCAGTGTTACGCCCTGATAGATGGTGACGTTGTCGCCAATTTGACATGTCTCACCGATGACGACGCCGGTGCCGTGGTCGATGAACAGGCCGCGGCCGATGGTGGCGGCGGGGTGAATCTCGATGCCGGTTTTGCGGCGGGTGCGTTCGGCCACCCAGCGCGCCAGCAGTGGGTGCTTGTGGTTGTAGAGCCAGTGGGCGCGGCGGTGGCGGCGCACGGCCTTGAAGCCGGCGTAGAGGAAATAAATCTCAAACGTGCTGCGAGCTGCCGGGTCGCGCGCGCGTATCGCGGCGATGTCTTCTTTGAGCTGTTTGAACATGCGGCAACCTCCTTTACAACACTATATGCGCGATGGTCTAGTATATCGTATGGGGTGGGTTCTGTCAATTTGAACATGGCGTCGACAACGAAAAACGCTGCCGGTTTCGGCAGCGTTTGGTGTTTTGATAATCAGCCGTTGAGGCAGTCGTCGACCGACAGCTGGATGCCCAGCAATCCCATGAGGCGGAACTGAATCATGGGGAAGGTGTAGCGGCCGCAGGCGGCCATGAGCAGCCCCTCGTAGTAAATGGTGTTTTCGATAAAGTCGCGGCCACGCGAGGCGCCCGACAGCAATGTGGGCATAATCCAGTAGCTCATGCGGGCAAACGGCGGATGCTCGCTGTTGTCCGGCCATTTATCGCTGAGCAGTGTAATCAGGTTTTTTAAGAACTGGCTGGTGGTCGACTGTTCGACGTCGAGCAGCACGTTCATGTTGTCGGTTTGGATGGCGTCGGCGATTTGTTTGAGTACCTCAAACGCCGGCTTGTAGTGGTCGGCCACAATCATCATGTTGGCCATTTCGTAGCGCAGTTTTTGCACGTACGCCGCGTGGTAGAACAGTGAGAAATTGGTGTTGGCGTTCATGCTGCCGCTGTCGTAATAGACCAAGCTCTGCAGCTCGGCGAGCTGCTGACTGATGGCGTTGGTATGCAGTTCCATTTCGTTCATGGCTATCGCTCCTTACACAGCGTGTTACATAACTCTGCCTATTTTATCATTGCCGCTCGACAAAGTCAACACAAGTTTAGAGATTTAGCAGCGCTTTTGCGTTGGCGTAGAGAATTTTTTCCATCAGCGGGTCGGGCAGCTTGAGCTTGGTCAGCAGGTCGAGCTCGTAGCCGCTGGTGTGCAGGGGATAGTCGGAGCCGAACAGCAGCCGGTCGCCGTCGTGGTTGTTGAAAATATGGCGACTCTGTCGATCGTCGAGAATCCACAGCGCCGAGCTGGTGTCGAGGTAGATGTCGCGGCCCAGCAGCGTTTCGCACATCTCGTCGTAGTTGAAGCAGCCGCCCAGGTGCGCGGCAATGATCGTCAGGTTGGGGAAATTGTCGAGAATGCGGGCGATGCGGCGCGGCGCGCTGTAGTCATAGCGCAGGTCGCCGGCGTGCAGCAGCAACGGCAGGCGGCCCTGAATGACGTCGTAGAGCGTAAACGCCTCGGGTGAGTCGGCGTTAAACTGCTGGAAGTCGGGGTGTAGCTTAACGCCGTAGAAGCCGTCGGCGACCACGCTGTCAAAGCAGTCGGCGAGGTCGTGCTGCGCCGGGTGCAGCGCGGCAAAGGAGAGGATTGCCGGCGTGTGCGCCATGACCGATTTTGCCCAGGTGTTGATGGACGCGACGTTCTGCGGCGCGACGGCGGTGGGCAGCATCACGCCGTATTGGCAGTTAGCCTGCGTCAGTGAAAGGCACATATCCTCGACCGTGCCCGTCTGTTCAAACGGAATGCCATAGAAGTCGCGCAAGTGGGCGATGGCTTTGTGCGCCAAGGCGTCGGGGTAGGCGTGCATGTGAAAATCAATGATGTTGGGCATAGGCGGCTCCTTTCGTATAGGGGCTATTGTAGCACATGCACTTGCCAAAGGTAAAGACTGGCTGTATAATACATCTCCAGAAAGAAGTGGTGAAGAACTTGAAAAATCGTGGTCTTGTCATTCGGATTGCCATCAGCGGCATTGTGGGTGCGCTGTATATTGTTTTGGTCGCTGTGTTTGGCTTTATGTCGTTTGGTCCGATTCAGATGCGTGTGGCAGAGGTGCTGTGTGTGTTGCCTTTTTTTGTGCCGTCGTCGGCGATTGGGCTGTCAATCGGATGTTTGTTGGCCAATATGTTGTTCAGCACGCTGGGCGTGTGGGATTGGGTTCTGGGCAGTGGAGCCAGTTTGATTGCGGCGCTGATGGCGGCGTATATGTCAGGTCGGCCTAAATTGCGCATTGTGTCGACGTTTCCCGCCGTGATACTGAATGCGTTTGTTGTACCGGCGGTGCTCTTACTGTATAATGTTATCCTTGGTGATGCGTATTTAGTTACCGTCCTGACTGTCGGCGCTGGACAGTTGCTGGCCTGTGTGGGGTTAGGCGGCGGACTGTCGTGGCTTTTGGCGCATAACGATGGGTTTATGCAGTTGTGTGAGTCGTTACGCGTACGCAAGGACGCTGTGGTGAAAAAGTAAATAGACAGAGCCGACGGGGTTTGTTCCGTCGGCTCTTTTTTGTTGTGTAGTTAGGCGCGGATTTGGCCGCTGCCGGTGACGACATATTTGACCGTGGTCAATGCCTTGAGCCCCATGGGGCCGCGCGCGTGCAGCTTTTGGGTAGAGATGCCGATTTCGGCGCCGAGGCCGAAGCACTCGCCGTCGGTGAAGCGGGTGCTGGCGTTGACCATGACCGAGGCGGCGTCGACGCTGTCGGTAAAGCGCTGGGCGTTGGCGTAGTCGTTGGTGAGCATGCACTCGGTGTGGCCGCTGCTGTAGGTGGCGATGTGCGCCATGGCGGCGTCGAGGTCGTCGACTACGGCCAGCGCCAGAATCAGATCGCCAAATTCGGCGGCGTAGTCGTCTGCTGTGGCGGGTTTACAACGGTCTTTCAGCAGCGCTTGGCAGGCGGCGTCGCCGCGCAGCTCGACGTCGTGCAGCCGGTCGGCCAGCTGCGGCAGCAGTTGCGGCACTATGTCTTTGTGAACAAGCACCGTTTCCACGGCGTTGCAGACCGAGGGTCGGCTGCGCTTGGCGTTGTCGATAATGGCCGTCGCGTTATCCAGGTCGGCACCGGCGTCGACATAGATGTGAACGACACCGACGCCCGTCTCGATAACGGGCACGCGCGCGTTTTGCAACACGCTGCGAATAAGTCCGGCGCCGCCGCGCGGAATGAGTACGTCCAACACGCCGGTCAGCGCCATCATGTCGGTGGCCGATTGACGCGAGGTGTCGGTTATCAGTCCGACGCAGTCGGCGGGCAGGCCACAGCTTGTCAGTGCCGCGCGGCAGACGTCAACCAGCGCCTTGTTGCTCTCGATGGCCTCTTTGCCGCCGCGCAGCAGCACGGCGTTGCCGCTTTTGAGGCAGAGCGCCGCCGCGTCAATGGTGACGTTGGGTCGCGCTTCGTAGATGATGCCGATGGTGCCGAGCGGCACGCGGCGCGCCTCGACACGCAAGCCGTTGGGGCGGCGCACGGTGTTGTCGCTGCCGCCGATGGGGTCGGGCGCGACCATCAGCTGGCGCAGACCGTCGGCCATGCCGTCCAGCCGTGCCGGTGTCAGCTTGAGCCGGTCGAGTAACGAGTCGGACAGGCCGTTGGCTTTGCCGTTGGTCATGTCAAGGGCGTTGGCGGCCAGCAGTGTCGGACGGTCGGCGTCGAGCCGCTCGGCGATGGCTGCCAACACGTTGTTGCGTTGCGTCAGAGATGATTGCGCCAGTGCGGGCGCACAGGCTTTTACTCGGGTAGCCAGCTGCAGTGTCATAGGCTCGCCTCACTTTCTTGATGGTGACAGTGTTGTTATATAGTTCAACGTGCCAGCGCCAATATCTCCAGTAGCATCGCTTTGTCCATCGGCACCAGTCCGTCTATGTTCCGCTTGCCCCAGTGGGTGCACTTCTCGGCCAGCTCGTCAAAACAGTCGGGCGTGATGCACCATGCCGAAAGCGAATCGGGCATTTCGATGTCGCGGAAAAAGGCGGTCGTCGCGGCTATGCCCGCCAGCGCGTCGGCGGTCGCGTCGCCCGACGGCGCAATGTCCCACACGCCGTGGGCAAACTGCGCCAGCCGTTCCGGCTTATGCGGCAGCACCACGCGCATCCACGCCGGAAAGAGCACTGCCAGACCGGCGCCGTGCGCCACTTGTGGGAAAAGGCCGCTGACCTCGTGCTCGAGCTGGTGCACCGCCAGCGTTGTTTTGCGCCCGCAGCCGGTCAGGTCGTTGTGCGACAGGCTGCTGGCCCACATCAGCTCGGCGCGCGCGTTGTAGTTGTTCGGCTCGGCGAAGGCCACGCGTCCGGCGCGCACCACCGACTTGAGCAGCGCGCAGGCCAGCTCGTCGGTTAACGGCGTCGGCGGCGCGTCGCTGAAAAAGCGCTCGGCGGTGTGCATCATCATGTCGACAATGCCGCACGCGGTTTGATATTTATCCACGGTGTGGGTCAGCTCAGGGTTGCAGATGGAAAAGAGCGGACGGTTGGTGTCGGCGGAAAAGCCGCGCTTGAGCTGCCCGTCCTCGTTGGAGATAACACAAGATGCACTCATCTCGCTGCCCGCCGCCGACAGCGTCAACATGACGCCGACCGGTAGCGCTTTGTCGGGCGTGCCCTGTTTAAGAAAATAGGGCCACGGGTCGCAGTCCATGCCCACGCCGGTGGCGATGGCCTTGGCGCTGTCGATGACGCTGCCGCCACCCACCGCCAGAATCAGCTCGACGTGTTCGGACTTACACAGCTCCATGCCCTGCCGCACCAGTGATAGCACCGGATTGGGCTGCACGCCGCCCAGTTCGACGACGCTTAGTCCGGCCGCGGCCAGCGATGCCTGCACGGTATCATACAGCCCTGTTTTCTTGATATGGCCGCCGCCGTAGTGCAGCAGCACGCGCTTGTAGCCATGTGAGGCGATGACCTCACCCGCGGTTAGATGGGTATCGCGCCCGAAAATCATGCGCGTCGGCGCGTAATAGGTGAAAGGAAGCATGCACCCACTCCTCGATTCAGTTTGTTACACTCTACCATAATGACAGCAAAAATGCCAGCCGTTTGGCTGGCATTGCAGACTGTCAAAAAAGCGCGCACCGTAAAACCAGTGTCAGAAAAGAGAGGACGCGGCGACGTAAGTCGGCGTTTTCATTTTCGGCTAGTGCTTTGCGGCGCCTCGACAAGGTCGCTGCGCCACAATGGTTTTACGTGCTGCAGAAACGCTGTCCTAGCGTACCGTCGTACGCCGCAGGCAGCGTTTCTTTGCCTGCGCACGTCTTTGTCAGTCTGGAGCGTGCCAAAACAAGTTTTTTGACACGCTGAAATGCCAGCCGTTTGGCTGGCATTGAATATTATTGTTACAGACCGGCACCCTCAATAAAGCCCTTGAGCCGCTCCAGCCCCTTGACAATGTTTTCGTCGCTGGTGGCGTAGCCCCAGCGCAGGTAGTTGGGTGCGCCAAAGCCGGTGCAGGGCACGACGGCCACCATCGCTTTGTCCAGCAGCAGCTCGGCAAAATCGTCGGCATTGCCAATTACTCTGCCATACATGGTCTTGCCCACCAGCGCCTCAATGCTCATCATGACATAGAACGCGCCCTGCGGCTTAACGACTTGAATAAACGGAATTTCAGCCGCTTTTTCCAAAAAGAGCGCGCGGCGGTGAGCGAAAACCTTGCGCATCTCCTCTACGCTGGACTGGTCGCCCAGCAGCGCGGCGACAGCCGCCTTTTGCGACACGGTCGACGGTGACGAGGTTGAGTGGCTCTGGTAGTTGGCCATCAGCTTTGCCAGCTGCTTATTGGCGGCGGCATAGCCGACGCGCCAGCCGGTCATGGCGTAGCTTTTGGACACGCCGGAAATCAGCACCGTCAACGCCTTAATCTCAGGAGACAGTGTCGGGACACTGGTGAATTCAGCGCCATCATAGACCAGCTTGTCGTAAATCTCGTCGCTGATGATAAAAATCTCATTGTCAACACACAGCTGCGCAATGGACAACAGTTTGTCACGCGGAATAATCATACCCGTCGGGTTGGAGGGGCTGTTAATCAAAATGGCCTTGGTCTTGGGCGTGATGGCGGCCGCAATGTCGGCTACGGTCAAGTCAAAGCCGTTGTGCTCATCGGTGTTGACAACAACAGGCACACCGCCGCACATGGCGATTTGCTCGGCATAGCTGACCCAATAGGGCGCCGGCAAAATCACCTCGTCGCCGGGATTGAGCAGGCAGGCAAACGCGATGTACAGGTTGTGCTTGGCACCGCTGGACACCACGATTTGGCTGGGCTCGTAGTCAAGACCGTGGTCACGCTTAATTTGCGCGCAAATGGCTTTGCGCAGTTGCTCGGTGCCCGCCGCCGGCGTGTAGCGCGTCTGGTTGGCGTGCACGGCGTCAATGGCCGCGTCTTTAATGTGCTCGGGCGTATTAAAATCAGGCTCGCCTGCGCCAAAGCCGATGACATCAAGGCCCTCGGCCTGCATCTGCTTAAACTGCGCGTCAATGGCCAGTGTTGTCGAGGCGGTTACCTGCATGGCTCGTGTCGAATACTGCTGCTTCATTTCAGTTGCTCCTTAATTTAAGCTATCTGCATTAGTATATGTGTCGGCTTGCAAAAATGCAAGCATTTTTTTAGCGCGGTCGCAAATAATGAAAGTTTCAATTGACTGACTTGCAGTTCTGACGCAGCGGACAGCCCTCGCAGCGCGGCTTGGTCAGGCAAAAATCCTTGCACAACAGGACGATACAGGCGTGAAAATTGTTGAAAAGCGGCACATCGTCGACAAGCTGCGACATAAACCAGCGCTGCATCTCGCCATAGCGCGTTGCTGTCATTATGCCCAGCCGCGATAACAGCCGTTTGGTGTACGCGTCCACCACAAAGCTGGGCAACTCCAGCGCATAG
>JAVBPM010000083.1:0-19289 GCA_031549605.1 Oscillospiraceae bacterium
AACATTGACCCGCAAGCAAGGCGGTTTGAGGCGGACAGCCAATATGGCAGAGCAATGAAAACAATTAGCGAAAACGAGGAGTTACTCACCAAGCTTTTAAAAGACAAAGAGTTGCATTTATTTCTCGATTTTGTAAATGCCTATGGTGATTTAATGGGTGTCGCCAGCTGCGAAACCTTTGTGGATGGGTTCCGAATCGGAGCGGCATTCACGCTGGATGCTTTTATCAGTAAAGATGGCCAACTGATTGATTATTTAAGGGAGGGTTAATTCATGGAACAACATATTGAGAAAAATGGAATTAGTTATACTTTGGTCGGCGATTATTATTTGCCGAATTTTGCCCTGCCGAGCGAACCGAATTATAACATTGGAAGATTCGGATTGATGAGAAGAACTTATCTGAAAAATCATCGCAAAGGCTTTTATACTACTCTTCTTTCCAGTGGAAAATTAAATGAACATTTACATGAAATCGACAAAACAGCACATGAACGATTTGAACTTATCAGCCGTCAGATGGCGAAAGCCGAGGGCGTGACCGAGCAATTAAAATCGAAAAGTCAAATGCTGTGGGTTCAGAAAATGACAAATATCCGAAATCGTGTTGAAGAGATAATTCGTGAGGAGTTGATTTATTCGTGAAATCATGCAAAATCAGAATTGATGAATATGAGTGTGGAGCGATTATTACGGCACTTATGGAACTTAGAAATAAATACATAACCGAAGAAAAGTCTATCGACTTTTTGAATGAGGTCATCCTCAAGCTGTGCAGAGAATGATAAAAATTACATAGCGCAAAAGAAATTTCAAGGCCGCTTTTGAAAGGAAAGTGGTCTTTTTTGCGCACATTTTTAAGAGGAAGGAGGAACTTTAGATGGAAAACAAGATTATTTTGCCTTGCGATGAGGACGAATATTACGAAACCAGCGACTATGTCACACCGGATTTCGAAGGCGTTTTTACGGGTGAGCTGACCTATACCCAATGGGGCAAGCGCCACAATAAAATCGCTTTTGTTGACCTTGCCGACGGTAGAAAAATCGTCGTTCATGCTTGGAGCGGCAACTTTTTTGGACTGCGCGAAATGGCTTATGGCACCGAAATTGAAGTAACGCTGAAGCGTAACGGCAAAGGGCGAATCTATCTGGCAGACCTTAGAGATATTGAAGAATATTTCGATAGGGACGAAAATCTGATGCCAGTGGAAACTACCACGAAGTAACGAGCAAAGGATTTGTGTACCACAAACCCTCTCGATGGCGCTGTCGCGCCTGTCATGGGGCGCTTCTGCGCCCCCTGTAACCCCCATTAATTTTTAAAGGATGATTTATTTAATGAAAGAAAAAACTGTTCAAATTCACTTTCGGGCAACCGAAAAAGAAAGGATGAATTTTCAGCGCAACGCGCAAAAATGTGGAATGAGCTTGTCTGCATATCTGCGTGCGCTGGCAAACAAACACGAACCGAAATCCCTACCTCCGATTCAATATGGCGAACTGATAAAGGTGCTATCCGATTCCTACAATCTGTTTCGCCACTGCAAAATGGATAAAGCGGCGGATGATATTTTATATCTGGTGAAAAAGCTGACAGAAACTATTTCGCCGGAGAGGACTGATGAAAATGGCAACGACGAAGATTTGGCCGGTTCGTGACAATCTGGCGCGGGTGCTGGATTATGCCGACAATCATGTAAAAACAGCGAACCCCGATTTGTATTCGGCAAAGGAGCTGAAAGATTTGCGAGAGGTTTTGGACTACGCTGCCAACGACGAAAAAACCGCAAAGCAATATTTTGTTACAGGCGTGAATTGTATCGGTGAAATTGCTTACGAGCAAATGACGGCAACAAAGCAGCGGTTTGGAAAAGCTGATGGATATTTGGCGTATCATGCGTATCAGAGCTTTTCGCCGGAGGAGGTTACACCGGAGCGATGCCATGAAATCGGCCTAAAACTGGCGGAGCGGATTTGGGGCGATAGACACGAGGTGTTGGTGACAACGCATATGAATACCCATTGTGTTCATAATCATTTTGTCGTCAATTCCGTTTCCTGCGTGGACGGCTATAAATTGGACAGCGGTTACGGCTTGTATTTCAATCAGCTACGCAAAGAGTCTGACCGTATCTGCGCCGAGTACGGCTTGTCAGTTATCGAAAAGCCAAAGACGCCCAAAAACAAATTCATGGCAGCTGCGGAAAAGCGTGGCGAGCCGACTTTGTGGAGTATGATACGCTCCGATATCGATGAAACTGTGTGGCTGTCCATGACAGAAAAGCAATTTTACCGGCAGATGAAGGATTGGGGATATACTTTTGGTTTAAATGAAAATCGCAAGCATCCGCGTATATTTCCGCCAGGGTCGAAAAAAGCGACACGGCTCGATTCGCTGGGTGATGATTATATCCCAGATAGAATTGCCCGTCGGATTTATGACCACGGCTTTCCGAAACGGGTTCCGCGCACGCCGCAGACAAAAGTTCAGCATTATCGTTTTCATGGTAGCTTTCGGAATATGCGCTCGGTCAGCGGTTTGTATATCACATTTTTACTGCTCACGTTGATATTGAGGAAAATCATTAACTATAACCGCAGACCAAACAATCCGCATTCGGTACGATATACGCCTGAACTTCGGGCGGCGATTCGTCAGATGGAGAAATATTCTGCTGAAACACGGTTGATGTGTTGCAACAAAATCGAAACATCGGAACAGCTCAAAGCGTTTATCGATGTTAAAAATCAAGAACGCAGCTCATTGGAGCGTGAACGCTGTAAGGTTTATAACCAAAGAAAATCCGCTAAAACACCTGAGCATAAAGAAGCATTGACCGAACAACGTAATAAGCTCTCTGCCGAAATCAAAACAATTCGCAGAGAACTTTTTTATGCATGCGATATTGATAAGCGACACGAAGAAATCCTGCATATGATTCAAGCTCAGCGGGAGTATCAGCGTGCACAACTCGGTTTGGATAAACCGCAACAAAACAAAAATAAAGAAAGAGGTCATTCACGATGAACGAAAAAACAACTAAAACCACATCTGCCGATTCGGCGGATTTTTTATTGCAGGAAAACACAATGCCAAACGAACAAATCAAAAATCTGCCATTATCGAAATTAACGGCGTTTGAAAATCATCCATTTCGGGTAATACAGGACGAGGACTTTCAGAAATTGGTTGACAGCATCAAAGAAAACGGCGTATTGATTCCGACTATCGCTCGACCTAAAGGCGACGGCTTTGAACTGATTGCCGGACACCGCCGTAAACTGGCGGCAGCCATTGCCGGGTTGGATACCGTTCCGGTGCTGGTTCGGGAACTAACCGATGAGCAAGCGGTTATCGCAATGGTGGATAGCAATGTGCAGCGGGAAAATATCCTGCCAAGTGAAAAAGCATATGCTTACAAAATGAAATTGGAAGCGATAAAACGGCAAGGGAAACGGTCATATTTAACTTCTGGACAAGTTGTCCAGAAGTGGTCGGTTCAAAAAGTCGGAGAGGAAAGCGGTGAAAATTACAAGCAAGTTCAACGATATATCCGTCTCACAGAACTGATTCCACAGCTTTTGCAAATGGTTGATGATAAGAAAATTGCTTTTAATCCTGCTGTTGAACTCTCTTATCTACCAGCCGAAAAACAAACACTTTTGCTATCGGCAATGGAGGCAGAGCAATCAACGCCGTCGCTTTCACAGGCTCAAAAGCTAAAGGCATTCAGCGCTGACGGCAAATTGGACGAAGCCGCCATTTCCGAGGTTATGCAGGAGCAGAAAGCCAATCAAAAAGAACAGGTGCGTATCCCATATGAAAAGGTTCGCAATATTATCAACAAAGATTTGCCGCCGAAAGAACTTGAGGATTTTATTCTAAAAGCGGTAGAGCGATACAAAACGTATTTAAACAAACAAGCCAAAGACCAAACCCGTTAACTCTCTGAAAAGAGTTGTTAGCGGGTATTTTTATGCCCAAAAACACAAGCCGTCCCGTTTTGCAAGTTTGCATTTCGGGGCGGCTTCATTACAATTAAAGGAGGAGCGATCATGCTCACAATCAATATAGAAAAAACCGAGCTCAAAAAAGCATTTTTCGGCGAGACACCGGAGTTTTCGCAGTCGCTTGATATGCGCAGCGAAACCACCGAAGACCTTGATGTTGTTTTGCTGAAAATTATGCTTGAAAATTACGAACCCAAAGATATGAAGGAGGCATCTTAATATGACTGCAATTGATAAAATGAAATCCAGAGGCATCATCCCCAAAGCCGTGCTGTACGCGCGGTTTTCTTCCGACAACCAGCGGGAGGAATCCATCGAGGCTCAGCTACGCGCCATGCACGAATACTGCCAACGCACCGGCGTTATTGTTGCGCATGAATACTGCGACCGCGCTAAAAGCGCCACCACCGATGACCGTCCGGAATTTCTCAGTATGATTTCCGACGCCAAAGAACACGACTTTGATTTCGTGGTCGTTCACAAATTAGACCGGTTCAGTCGCAACCGTTACGACTCCGCGCACTATAAACGCGAACTGCGTAAAAACGGCGTTTCGCTGCTATCTGTGCTGGAGCAGATGGACGACAGCCCTGAAAGCGTGATTTTGGAATCAGTGCTGGAGGGCATGAGCGAATATTACTCCAAAAACCTTGCTCGTGAGGTGATGAAGGGTATGCGGGAAACAGCGCTGAAATGTCAGGCGCTGGGCGGCAAGCCGCCTTATGGGTACAAGGTTGACCCAATTACCCGCCGGTATGAGGTTGACGAGTATGAGGCGGAGGCGGTCAGGCTTATTTTTCAGCGGGTTTGTGAGGGTATCGGTTATAACGAGGTCATCACCGAGCTGAACCACCTCGGCTATAAAACCCGCAACGATAACCCGTTCGGCAAGAACAGTATTACCGAAATCCTGCGCAACGAAAAGTACAAAGGCATTTATATCTTTAACCGTGCGGCTTCTCACGATCATTCCCGTAAGCGCAACAATCACCAGAGCAAACCGGATGACGAAATCATTCGTATTCCGGGCGGGATGCCCGAACTGGTTGATGAAAAGACCTTTGACCGCGTGGCGGTGATTATCAAAGAGCGCTCGCACAATGCGCCGCATAAGCGGGCAAAGGAAAGCTATTTGCTGGTCGGTAAGATTTTTTGCGGCTTGTGCGGTTCAGCTTTCAACGGCAACCGCCAGCACTGCGGACAGAACAAAAAACTGCTTGTGACCTATCGCTGTGCCAAACACCACAACCACGGCGACCTGCACTGCCGGAACAAGGCGATTAATCGCAATTATATCGAAGATTTCGTTTTAAAGCGCATCGGTGAAATTGTCTTTTCAGAGGAACGCATTCCGCAGCTGATTGCCGCTTATTACGCTTCCCATGAGGAGTTGGCGGGTGACGGCGTAAAATCGCTGGGATTGCTGTATGAACACCGCAAAGACCTCCAGCGTCAAATCGACAACATCGTTTCGGTCATCACACAGACCGGAAGTCCGGCGCTGCTCAAAAATCTCGAAACGCTGGAATCGGATAAGCAAGCTCTGATGATGCAGATTGAGCATGAGGAAGCCAATCTGATTGCAAACCGATTGAATGAGCAGGAAATCATCGCCGCTTATCACAGAGCACAGGAACTTTATCAAAACGGCAGCCTTCCGCAGAAAAAACAGCTGCTCAATCTCTATCTAAAGCACGTGGATGTTTATCCGGAATATGTGCAAATCCAGCTTCACAAAATTCCGACAAACCTTATGAATACCGCTGTCAATGATGTCGACAGCATTCCTGACCCGAAAGGGCAGGAGTTACATATCCTACTGCTACTAAGCAAAAGAAATCCCTTGCCCTGCTATAAAAATAGCGGGACAAGGGAAAACGTGGTGGAGGCGAGGGGAGTTGAACCCCTGTCCGACCATGCTTTGCCGAAGCTTTCTACAGGTTTAGACGGTAGTTTGCATTCCCTTGCCCAGTCGTCTGCCGTCAGACTAAAGGGTTTGGTAGCTTCATCAATTCATGACGCGCGCAAAGCTTAACGCGTTCACGTTGGCCACTCAGTCACGCCCTCTCCCCGGGTCGTGGCGGTCCCGGGGCGGACGGCTAGCCTAGTTAGGCTGCAACTAATTCGTTAGAATTGTTAGTTAATTTATAATTGCCCGTTTTAACATGGTCAGGCGCCATGACCTGCTTACTAGGGGTCTGCATCGCCGTCGAAGCCAGTACGCCCCCATATCAATGGGGTGCAGGCGGTTAGCGATTGCGCTCCTTGAGCGCGCGGTCCATTTCGCGGTTGGCGTCGCGTTCGGCGGCGCTGTCGCGTTTGTCGTGCAAATGCTTGCCTTTGCACAGGCCCAGTTGCATTTTTACTTTGCCGGTCTCATTGAGATAGAGCGACAGCGGAATGAGCGTTAGACCGTCCTTGAGCGCTTCCTTGCCCAGGCGCACGATTTCGCGCTTGTGCATCAGCAGCTTGCGAACGCGCATGGGGTCGCGGTTGAACAGGTTGCCCTTTTCGTAAGGGCTGATGTGCATGCCGCGCACAAATGCCTCGCCGTTCTTGACGTACACAAAGGCCTCTTTGAGGTTGGCCTTGCCCATGCGAATCGACTTTACCTCGGTGCCGACCAGTTCCAGACCGGCTTCAAAGCGCTCGAGCACGAAGTAGTCGTGAGAGGCTTTTCGGTTGTCGCAGAGCGTTTTGGGTTTGCTTTTCATAGCCCCTCCTTTCTTGGGAGTTTCATTATACCATTGCCGTGCAATAAGTCAAGGCGCATTGGATGGCGAAAATGGCGCGCGCTGGAATATTAGTATTATATACCTTGACAGGCGAGGTAACTCTGATGTACAATGGTCGCGCAAGTAGACAAGTAGACAAGTAGACAAGTAGACAAGTAGACAAGTAGACAAGTAGACAAGTAGACAAGTAGACAAGTAGGCAGGCAGGCAGGCAGGCAGGCAGGCAGGCAGGATTGACGTTGAGGAGGGGAGCGACATCGCTATTACACCTGATATTTTACGCGGGCACACCGAAATGATTATTTTGGCGCACTTGCTCGACCACGACAGCTACGGTTATGAGATTAACAAGGACATTATGGAAAAGACCGGCGGGCTGTTTGAACTCAAGGAAGCGACGCTGTACACCTCGTTCAAACGGCTGGAGGAGAATGGCTGCATTGTCGGCTACTGGGGCGACGAGACGACCGGCTCGCGGCGGCGCTACTACTCGTTGACCAATCGAGGCCGCGCCCAGTACGAGAAGATGAAAGAGGAATGGCGGCAGATTAAGCAGCTGCTGGATACATTGTTGAGGGAGGATTTACCATGAACCGTCAAGCCGTTAGCGCGCATATTGATCGATTGTTTCTGACCTATCCGGACAGCCCGCGTGCGCGGGAACTGCAAGAAGAATTGCGTGGTAACTGTTTGGCGCGATTTGATGACCTTGTGGCGGCCGGCATACCGGAGGTGCAGGCCTATGAGCAGGCGATTGGCTCCATCGGCGACATCGGCGATTTACTGCCGGTCGAGGCTTCACAGCCACCGTCGCCGCCACCGCGCCGGTCGTCACTGGGCTTGGCGCTGTTTGTCTGCTCGGGGATATTCTGTTATTTCCTGGGTGTCGCGGCGATGGTACTTTTCAAGCAGGACAATGACTTTTTGCGCGGCTCGCATTGGCAGAATTACGACAGCTTTGGCGTTGTCGCGCTGCTGTTGATGGCTGGGTTGGGCACCTGCTTGATTGTCATGGGTGGCATTCTGTTTGGCGACCGCGCTGTGGCGCGGCGTATGAATGGGCGGGGCGAAAGCAAGCGCAGTCGCATCCAAAGCGCGGTTAGCAGCTTGGTTTGGACTGCCGCTGTATTTACGTTTCTGTATCTGGGCTTTACACAGCACAAGTGGGGCACAGCGTGGCTTGTCTTTATTGCCGCTGCCGTGATTGAGGGCGTCGTCGAGCTGATTGCCGCCGTGACGGAGAGGAGTCGTTAGCTATGAATGTGTTTGGTGACTATACGCAGATTGCACACCAGACGTTTGCCGTAGACGGGCTGTCGGCGCTATCCATTGAGATGCGGCACGAGAGCGTTGAGGTGACCGTCTATGACGGCGCGGACATTGTCGTGACGCAGCTGGCGCGTGGCAATGTCAACGCCGCGCGGCCCTTTATGTACCAATTAAATGAGGGTTGCCTGATGGTGGCCAGCCCTTACACCGGCTTTCAGCTGAAAACGCTGCTGTTGCAGGAGAAATACACGGTGCTGCTGCCGTCGGGTGCGGTGCAACGGCTTAAAGCGGCGTCGCTATCCGGCAAGGTGAGCCTTGTCGGCAGCGGCGAATGGCAGACGCTGGCACTGACCAGCAAGTCGGGCTCGGTGGCCGCGCCTGGCGAGCTGCGAGCGCAAACGGTTGAGCTGACCAGCCTGTCGGGCAGCGTGCGCGCCGGTGCGGTGATGAGCGGCAGCTATGTGCTGACGTCGACATCGGGCTCGGTGCATGCCGAGCAGGTGAGCGGTAATGGCACGGCCAGCAGCATCTCGGGCTCGGTGCGGCTGGGCGCTGTGTCGGGCGATCGGCTGCTTCTCAAGAGCACCTCGGGCTCGGTGCGTGTTGACGCGCTGAGCGGTAGTGGGACGCTGTCTTCGGTTTCGGGCTCAGTTCACGTCGCGGTGACGCAACTGGACGGCGATTTGGTGCTGAAAAGCACTTCCGGTTCGGTTAGGGCCAGCTTTGCGCGGTCGGTTAGCGGTTGGCTCAACGCCTCGTCGGTTTCGGGCAGCGTGCGTAGCGATCTGCCGCTCAAGGGTCAGTTCAAGCGCAGCTCGTTTACCGGCGGGCTGGGCGACAACCCAATCCACTCCATCACCGCCAAATCGATTGGCGGGTCGGTGCACCTCGAAGCTTGCTGAGCAATACTAAGCCTGAAGAACGCGTCGTATGATGCGTTCTTTTTTCATGCCTGTCCTCATAGACTGGAGCAGCGGACAAGGAGTGTGCGGATATGGACAACCCTGCGTTTAACGGGGCGGTGCGGCTGTTGCCGGGTGACTTGCGGGCGGTTATGCGCTTGTTGCCGATGTCGGTGTGCGACTGTGCCGAGGAGATACGGTTGCGGCTGGGACGAAAGCCGATGGTGGTAGCTGGCGGCGGCGATGTGGAAGCGTCGATTGTCGTAGAGCGGCGTCATTTGGAGCTGCTAATGGAAACGGTGACGCGCGGCAGCTATCACACGGCGGGCGAGCAGCTGAAAAATGGCTTTGTTACCGTCGAGGGCGGGCATCGCATTGGGTGGACGGGCACGGCGGTGTTGCGCGACGGCGCGGTGTCGGCCATTAAAGATATTCAGGCTGCCAATGTACGCGTGGCACGGGAGGTGGCCGGTGTGGCGGATAGGCTGATGCCGATGCTGTGCCGTAATGGCGCGTTTGTCAGCACGCTGATTTTGTCGCCGCCGGGCGTGGGTAAAACGACGCTGCTGCGCGATGTGGTGCGGTGCGTGTCGAGCGGCGGCGAGGGGGTCGCGCCGCGCCGCATTGGGTTGGTCGACGAGCGCAACGAGGTGGCGGCGTGCTGGCAGGGGTTGCCTACGTTTGACCTCGGCGCCCGCACCGATGTGATTACCGGTGGTCGCCGCGCCGACGGGCTGCTGATGTTGCTGCGCGCTATGGCGCCACAGGTGCTGGCTGTTGACGAGATTACGGCGCCGCAGGACGCCGAGGCACTGCGGCTGTGCGCCCATTGCGGCGCGACGCTGCTGGCGACGGCGCATGCCGACTGCGTAGCCGCCTTTCGCGAGCGGTATGGACCTATGGCATTGGACGGGCTGTTTGACCGCGTGGTGGTGATTGCCGCCGAGCGCGGACGGCGGCGGTATCGTGTTTTTGACGATAAGGGGGTGGCGGTGTGCTGAAATGGGCGGGGGCGCTGCTGTTGGCCGGTGGCTGCACGGCGGCGGGAATGCAGGCGGCGGCGCGATTGACACGTCGGCTGACGGTGATTGAGTCGTGGCAGACGGCGGTGTCACAGATGGCCGCCGAGCTGCGCTGTCGCAACAGCGCGCTGCCCGATTTGGTCGCGCAGCTGGCACGCGGCGGGCCATTGCCGCTAAAATCGCAGTTTGAGGTCTTGGCGGCCAAACTGAAGGCGCCGGGCGACCGGCGCTACGCCGAAGTGTGGCGCGTTTGGGCAATGGCCTTGCCGCTGGGTGGCGAGGAGCGCGAGGTTGTGGCGTCGGTGGGCGAAGTGCTGGGGCGCTACGAGTTGGACAGCCAGCTGTCGGCGCTGGAGGGCGTCTCGGCGCGACTGGCGCAGTGTCAGCAACGGGCGCGCGGACGGCGCGAGCGGCTGGCCAAGCTGTATGCCATGAGCGGCGCATTGGGCGGTCTGGCGGCGGTCATTGTGCTGCTGTGAACGGGGGGATACGATGCAAGTCGATTTAATTTTTAAGATTGCCGCCATCGGCATACTGGTCTCGGTGCTGCATCTGCTGCTCAAACACTCGGGGCGCGAGGAGCAGGCCATGATGACAACGCTGGCGGGGCTAGTTGTTGTGCTGATGATGGTGCTGAGTGAGATTAGCCGGTTGTTTGACTACGTTAAGTCGCTGTTCGGGTTTTAGCGCATGGACGAACTGACGAAAATCGCGGTGCTGACGGTGCCCATTTTGGCGCTGGCTGTGCTGCTCAAGCGCGATGTGCCGCCGTTGGCGCTGATGGTTTCAGTGCTGGCGGTGGTGGCGGTGTTGATGGTGGTGCTGACGCAGCTGAGCCAGGTCAACGGGCTGATCACACGGGCGGCCGAGCTGGCCGACATGGGCGGCGAGCTGATTACGCCGCTGTTGAAAACGGTGGGCATTGCGCTGGTGGTCAAAGTGTTGGCGTCGCTGTGCCGCGACGCGCAGGAGACGGCGCTGGCTTCTGCCGTTGAGATTGCCGGTGCCGTTGCGGCGGTTGTGGTGCTGTTGCCGCTGTTGCATGCGGTGCTGAATTTGTGCGTGTCGCTGGTGGAGTGAGCTATGAAAATGATGCTGATGCTATTGCTGTGTGGCTGGTGGCTGTGCGGCACGGCGATGGCGACCGAGGTGCCGCAGGCAGTCGCCGAGCGCGTGGACGAGGGCAGCCTGTACGGCGCGCTGCCCGACGAGGCGTCGGGATTGCTGAACGGGCAGTCGCCCACGCAGGCGGGCGATTGGCAGGGCACGCTGGGGCATTTGGGCGAGGAGGCGGGCAGCCAGCTGGGCGGCGCGGTGAAAAACGCGCTGAAGGGGCTGCTTGTTATCCTGGCGGTGCTGTTGTTGTGCGGCGTGTTCAACGGGCTAACCGATGATGAGCAGGCATCGCACGCCGGTGTGCAGATGGCGGGTGCGCTGACTATTGGCGCGGTGTCGCTGACGCAAGCGGGGAGCTTGTTGCAGCTGGGGCAGCAAGCGCTGCAAAGCCTGCAGACCTTTTCTGCCAGCCTGCTGCCGGTGATGACGACGGTGTCGGTGGCCAGCGGTCAGCCGGTGTCGGCGGCGGCCAAGCAGTCGGCGACGGTGCTGTTTGGCGGGCTGCTGATGAGCTTGATTCAAGGGCTGCTGCTGCCGCTGTTAATGGGGTTTCTGGCGTTGTCGGTGGCGCGTGCCGCGTTGGGACATGAGGCGCTGGGCAAGGTGGCGCAGCTGATGCGTTGGATCGCCACACGGCTGCTGCTGTTGTTGCTGGGGGGCTACACGCTGTTTTTAACGCTGACCGGTGTGCTGGCCGGTGCGACCGAGGGCTTGGCACTTAAGGGCACCAAGGCGCTGATTAACGCCGTGCCGGTGGTTGGCGGTGTGGCGTCGGGCGCGGCCGAGTCGGTGATGGCCGGTGCGGCGATGGTTAAGTCGGCGCTGGGCGTTTTTGGACTGCTGGCGCTGTTGGCAGTGGTGCTGGTGCCGATGGTGCAGCTGCTGGCGGCCTATCTGGTGTATAAAATCGGCGCGGCGGTGGCGCCGACGATGGCGTCGTCACGGCTGGCGGCGCTGGTGGAGGATTTGGCACAGGCATTTGGCCTGTTGGTGGGCATGGTGGGTGCCGGTGTGCTGCTCAACCTGTTGTCGGTGCTGGCCATGATGAAGGGCGGCGGCCTATGACGACGTGGCTGCGTGACTGGGTGACCGGACTGACCGGCGCGGCCATTGTGGCAACGGTGGCGCTGGCGGTGACGCCCGAGGGCACGGTGAAAAAAATGGTGCGGCTGGCGGTAGGCTTGGTGCTGCTGTTGATGACGGTTAAGCCGCTGCTGACCGCGCCCGACATCAGTGCCGCGTGGGCGGGCGAGCGGCAAGCGTCCAATCAGGCGGCGGCCGACGGCGAAGTCATTTCACAGGGGTTGCAGATGGAACTCATAGAGCGGGAGTTGTCTGCATATATTTTGTCCAAGGGGCAGCAGCTTGGGCTGTCGCTCGACGTCGAGGTCGCGGTGACGTGGGTTGACGGCGCGCCGTCGGTAAGCGGCGTGTCGATTGCCAGCCACGGCGGTGACGTCCGAGCGGTCGAGACCATGACGCGCTGGCTGAGTGACGAATGCGGTCTGCCGGTGAGCTTACAGCATTGGAGGCGATAGCGTGAAGCTGGATTTAGGGCGGTACAAGGGCGTTTTTGATAAGTATAAATATCTGCTGCTGGTCATCTGTGCCGGTGTGCTGCTTATGCTGTGGCCGTCGTCGAAAGCCAATGACAAGACGCCGTCCAACGCACAGGCGCCGCCCGCCTTCTCGCTGGCCGAGATGGAGCAGAAAGTGGCGTCGGCGCTGTTGGGTATGGATGGTGTCGGGCGTGTGCAGGTGGCGCTGACGCTGAAAAACGACGGGCAGACCGTTTACCAGACCGATGCGCAAACCAAGCGGCAGCAGGAGCAGAGTGACGGGCAGACGTCGCGCGAAACAACCGAGCAAAATGACAAGACGCTGGTGGTGTCGGAGGGCTCGGGTGTGCAGCAACCGGCTGTGGTGCGGCAGGAGCTGCCGCAATTTCTCGGCGCGGTCATCGTTTGCGACGGCGCAAACGACAGCGCCGTCGTGCTGAAGGTCAGCCAAGCGGTGGCGGCGTTGACCGGCCTGTCGTCGGATCGCATTACCGTGGTCAAAATGAAAAGTTAACGGAGGGGCAAGTAATGAAAATCTGGCAAAGAAATGCCGTGGTGGCGGTTGTGGTATTGTTTGTGGCCGTGTCGGTGTACTTAAGCTGGTCGTATAATCAGGATACAGAGACAAACGGCAATGTGCCGGTCTATGTGCCGCAGGGCACCTCGTCTATACAGCCGAGTGTGTCGCCGTCGGCCGGTGCGGCCATGTCGACCGACGACGCCGCCTATTTTGCCGAGGCGCGGCTGACGCGGCAGCAGGCGCGTGACAGCGCGCTGGCCATTCTCAACGACGCGGCGGCGCAGACCTCTACCACGCAGGAGGCCAAGGATCAGGCGGCGGCTTCCATTCAGACGCTGGCCGATTCGGCGCTGACAGAGGCGACCATTGAGGGGCTGGTCAAGGCCAAGGGCTACGCCGATTGCGTTGCCTACATCAGCGACAAAAAGATTAAGCTGATTGTCGCCGCGCCGGAGAGCGGGCTGACGGCCGCCGATGTGACCAAGATTAAGGACATTTGCATGAGCGAGGTGTCGTCGGAGATTGGTGACATTTCCATCATCGAAGTGTAGCGCACAAACGCTTGTCAAGGGCCGTCGGCTGTGGTATACTAGGCCATAAGTGACGAGAATGGGAGCGTGAATCCTATGAGCGAAAACAAGAATACCGTTTCGCAAAGCGACGAGCTGGGCACAGTGCATATTGCCGAGGAGGTCATTGCCTCAATTGCCGCCATTGCCGCGACTGAGGTTGACGGCGTCAGCGGACTGTCGGGCGCGATGGAACTGTCCGAGTTGCTGGGTAAAAAGAACCTGTCGCGCGGCGTGAAGATTGCCGTGGAGGGCAGTGCCGTTACCTGTGACGTCTTTATCCTGGTCAAGCGCACCTTTGCCATTTTGAAGGTGTCGCAGCAGGTGCAGGAGAACGTCAAGGCGCACATTGAGTCGATGACCGGCCTTGAGGCGCCGGCGGTCAACGTCCATGTCGTCGGCATCTCCTTTGAGAAAGTGGCGAAAAAAGTTAAAAGCTGAGCATGGGCCGCACATTGCGGCCCTCATCGCTTTATGGCTAAAGAGGGCGGACGCATCGTGTCCGCTCGCTTTTTGTATCTATGCTTGAGAATGGTGGGAATGTACCGTGACGAGAAAACAGGCACGTGAGGCGGCGCTGCAAGCGCTTTATAGCTTGACCTTTGCCGACGACGTGACGCGCGAGGACGTGTTGGACGCCGTATCACCGGTGACGCTGGCGGGCTGGCGTGGCGAATGTGATATTTATTTGGTGCCGGCGGGTGACGAGGGCGTGTACCTTGAGCAGCTGGTGCTGGGTGTTTGGCAGCAGTCGGACGAGCTGGAGCGGCGTATTGCCGAGCAGTCGAAGGGCTGGCGCCTGGAGCGCATCAGCCGCATTGCGCTGACGCTGATGAAAATGGCGCTGTTTGAGCCGACGGCCATTGAGGGCGTGACACAAGCTGTGGCCATCAACGAGGCGGTTGAGCTGTGCAAGGCTTACGACAGCGAGGAGGCCGCCGCCTTTGTCAACGGCGTGCTGGGCACGCTGGCGCGACAGGAACCGACGCTATGATGGCGCTGACGGTCAGCGAGGTTAATGACCACGTTAAGCGGCTGCTGGACAACGATACGCAGCTGGCCAACTGCACCGTGCGCGGCGAGCTGTCCAACTATAAAATCTACGGCTCGGGGCACCACTATTTTGTGCTCAAGGACGCCGAGTCGACGCTAAAATGCGTGATGTTCAAGGGGCAGGCCAGCAAGCTGCGGTTTACCCCGCGTGACGGGCTGGCGGTGCTGCTGACCGGCCGCATTTCCGTCTTTCCGCGCGATGGCGTCTATCAGCTGTATGTCAACGAGATGATGGCCGACGGTGTCGGCGATTTGGCGGTGGCCTTTGAACAGCTGAAGCTGAAACTGCACGCCGAGGGGCTGTTTGACCCCAAATACAAAAAGCCCTTGCCACGCTATCCGCGCAAGGTGGCGCTGATTACCTCGCCGACCGGCGCGGTGGTGCACGATATGCTGCAAATCATGAAGCGGCGCTATCCGCTGTGCAAGGTGCTGGTGTGTCCCGTGCGGGTGCAGGGCGCCGAGGCGCCGGGCGAGATTGCCGAGATGCTGGCCACGGTCAACACGCTGCGTGCGGCTGATATTATCATTGTCGGGCGTGGCGGTGGCAGCTTGGAGGATTTGTGGGCGTTTAACGAGGAAGCCGTGGCGCGCGCGATTTTTGCTTCGCAGATTCCCGTGGTATCGGCGGTCGGGCATGAGCCTGACGTGACCATTGCCGACTTTGTGGCCGATGTGCGTGCCAGCACACCGTCGCACGCCGCCGAGACGGTGACGCCCGACAGCGCCGAATTGCGTATGGCGCTCAAGGCAACCGGTGTGCGGTTGGGCGACGCGACGCTGCGACTGGTCAAGACCCGGCGCGAGCGATTGGCGTCGCTGTCTGACAAGCGCGTGTTGCAGAGCCCGGTGCACTATGTGCAGGACCGACGGCTGCGGCTGGACGTGTGGCGCGAGCGGCTGCAGGCGGTGATGGCGGGGCGTCTGGCCGAGGCCAAGAACCGCTTTGCCCGCACGGCGGGCAAGCTGGACGCCATGAGCCCGCTGTCGGTGCTGGGGCGCGGCTACGCCATTGCACAGGACGGCAAGGGCAAGGCGCTGAAAAGCATCAAACAGGTCAAGGCGGGCGACCGCGTGACCGTGCGGCTCAACGATGGCCGCGTTGATTGTGACGTGCATAGCATAGAGGAGGAACGACTGTGAGCGGTGATACGAAAAAAAGCAGCTTTGAGGACAACATGAAGCGCATTGAGGCCATTGTCACGGCGCTGGAAAAGGGCGATTTGCCGCTCGACCAGGCGCTGAGCCAGTTTGAAGAGGGCGTTTCGCTGGTGAAGCTGTCGAGCGAGCAGCTCGATGCCGCCGAGCAAAAGGTATTTAAACTGCTTAAGACCGACGAGGGCTATCAGGCCGCGCCGGTCGACGAAAAAGAGATGGGATAGAGGGGTACAGTTCATGCCGGTAATTGTTGCAAAATTTGGAGGAAGCTCGCTGGCCGACGCGGCGCAGTTTCGCAAGGTGGCCGACATCGTCAAGGCCGATGTCAACCGCCGCTACGTTGTGCCCTCGGCACCGGGCAAGCGGTTTGGCGACGATATCAAGGTCACCGATATGCTGTACGACTGCTATAGCAAGGCGCGGCGTGGCGAGAACTTTGATGAGGAGTTTTCGCACATTTGCGCCCGTTTTCAGAAGATTATCAACGAACTGGAGCTTGACCTCAATCTTGAGAATGAGTTTGAGTACATCCACAGCGCTTTTTTGCGCAAGGCGGGCAAGGCCTATGCCGCCAGCCGCGGCGAATACTTGTGCGGTCTGGTGCTGGCCAGCTATCTGGGCTATGATTTTGTCGACGCGGCGCGCGTCGTTTGCTTTACCGACGAGGGGCATTTTGATGCCGAGCTGACCAACGCCACGCTGGCCGAGGAGCTGGCCAAGCATGAGCATGCGGTCATTCCCGGCTTTTACGGCAGCACGCCCAACGACAGCATTATGACCTTTACGCGCGGCGGCTCGGACATTACCGGCGCGCTGGTGGCGCGCGCGGTCAAGGCGCGGATGTACGAAAACTGGACCGATGTCAGCGGCTTTTTGGCCGCCGACCCGCGTGTTGTCAGCGATCCCGAGCGCATTGACGTCATTACTTACCGCGAGCTGCGCGAGTTGTCGTACATGGGCGCGACGGTGCTGCACGAGGACACGATTTTCCCCGTCTATGTCGCGGGCATTACTATCAACATCCGCAACACCAACGATGTCGAGGCGCCGGGCACTTTTATTGTCGCCGATGCCAGCGACAGCCGCAACAACGTGCCAATCACCGGCATTGCTGGAAAAAAAGGTTTTTCGACCATTACGGTGGAAAAGGCGAAGATGAAGAGCCAGCCGGCCTTTATCCGCAACGTGCTGGAGATTATGGAACAGCACGGCACCGAAATTGAACATCTGCCCAGCGGCATTGACACCATTTCGGCCATTGTCAATACCAAGAGTGTGCTGGGGCATGAGGACGACATGACGCGCGCGCTGAACGAGGCGGTCAACGCCGACAGCGTGGTCATTGAGCACGGTCTGGCGCTGATTGCTGTTGTCGGGCGCGGCATGGTCAAGAGCAAGGGTACAGCGGCGCGCATCTTTGGCGCCATATCGGGCGCGGGCATCAACATTCACATGATTGATCAGGGTGCCAGCGAGCTGAACATTGTCGTGGCGGTTCAGGAGTCCGATTTTGAGTCGGCGGTGCAGGCCATTTACCAGGCGTTTTTTGCGTAGAGATGAACATATACAAGGGCGCTGCCAATCGGCAGCGCCCTTGTTGCGTGGTGGGGTTAGTCGAAGGGAAATATTAAATTTTGTCGAAAAAGAGATTTAGTTACTTCTATTCGCTGTTGTGTTGTGGTATACTTACTAGTAATTGAGTGAGATTGGCCGCCGGTGCGGTGTCAAAAGAAATTGACTGAGGGATTGGGGTTCGTTTTTTCATGTTTGTAGGCATTTACAACCGCACGGTGATTATTACTTACATCGGTGTGGCATCGGCCATTACCGGCGTTGGGTTGGCGATGGACGGTCAGCCGAAGTGGGCCATTCTGTGTCTGCTGATTTGCGGTGTGTGCGATATGTTCGACGGCAGCGTCGCGCGCCGCTGTAAGCGCAGCGAGGACGCCATTCAGTTTGGTATTGAAATTGACTCGCTGTCCGATTTGTTTAACTTTGTCATGCTGCCGGTCATGATTTTTATCAGCCTGGGCATGCATTCGTGGTATCACTATGTTATTTACATTGCGCTGAGTCTGACGGCGGTCATTCGGTTGGCGACCTTCAACGTCATGGCGGCGCACATGGCGGAAAATAAACTGCCCATCAAATACTACACCGGCCTACCTGTTACAACGGTGTCGGCTATTTATCCCGTTTTCTTTTTGCTGCGTGCCGTGCTTGACCACGCGACGGTCAATGTTATTTTGACCTGTGTGGCGGCGCTGGTGGCGTTGCTGTATGTGACGAAAATCAAAATTCCCAAGGCGACGTCGATGCGGGCGCACTTGACTTTGGCGGCGTTGGCTGTGGTGGTCTGCGTGCTGGTGATTTGCGTTGGCGAGTGAGGCCGTCAACCGCATGTATGACCGTGCCAGCGGTCAGACGGTGACTGAGCCGTATGCCAAGAAGTCGCTGCGTTTTTTGTACCACACGCTGCCGGGTCGCGCGGTGTTGAAGCTGATTACCGCGCCGTGGGTGTCGCGGGTGTTTGGCAAGGCCTTTTATTGGAAGTCGTCGCGGCGCAAGATTGACGGCTTTGTGGCGCGCAACGGCATTGAACTGTCGCAGTACGAACCGGCGGAGTACGGTTCGTTTGGCGACTTTTTTGTGCGAAAAATCAGGCCCGAGTGTCGACCCATCGGCGGCGGCGCGGGTGATTTGATTGCCGTGGCCGACAGCAAGTTGCTGGTGCACGAGATTAACGACGATTTGGTGATGAACATTAAGCAGTCGGCCTACTCGGTGGCCGAGCTGGTGGGCGACGCGGCGCTGGCTGCCGAGTTTGTCGGTGGGCTGTGTTTGGTCTTTCGGTTGGCGGTCGACGACTACCACCGCTACTGCTTTTTCGACGACGGGCGCGTGGTAACAAGCCGCAGATTGCCGGGCAAGCTGCATACCGTGACGGCCATTGCCTTTGAAAAGCATAAAGTCTTTTGCGTTAACACGCGTGAGGTGACGGTGCTGGACACCGAACATTTTGGACGTGCGGCGCAGATTGAGGTCGGTGCGCTGATGGTGGCGCGCATTGTCAACCACAGCGTCGAGCGCTTCAAGCGCGGGCAGGAGAAGGGCTACTTTGAACCGGGCGGCTCGACGGTGGTCGTGCTGCTGAAAAAAGAAGCCGTTGTGCTGGACGGAGATATCATTGAAAAGTCCAAGCAGGGCATTGAGTGCCGTGTGCGGTTTGGTGAACTGATAGGTAAAGCAAAACGACCGGATTAACCGGTCGTGTTTTTTTTTTGCCCCCCGGTGGGCTAGGGCCGGATGGGGGGCAGGGTGTAGGTGAGGTGGTGTTGGGTGCGAGTACCCCGGGAGGGGGTAGGAGGGGGGT
>JAVBPM010000067.1:0-28601 GCA_031549605.1 Oscillospiraceae bacterium
TGGTCAGCAGCAGGTAGCTGTAAATGCCGCGCAACTCAGCCTTGAGACCGTCAAGCGTGGTAGCCTTGAGCGTGAGGTACTGACTCTCGATACCTACTGCATTGGCCCGCAGTGCAACAGGCGCAGTCAGCGACAGCAGCAGCGCTATGACCAGCAGCAGATGGGTTGTTTTTTTCATGGATAGTCTCCCCTCTGAATGACACAATAGATTGCCGTTCAGTATATCACACAAGGCTGTTTTTCGCAACGAAAAACACCGCTGTCAGGGCGTGGTGCGCCCTGACAGCGGTGAACAAGATGGTGCGTTAGCGGCGTTCGAATTTGCCCATTTGGCGCGCGGGGCGATAGCGCTTGAACAGCAGCAGCAGGCCAACCACGCCCAGCGTCAGCAGTAGCGCCGCGCCGAGTCCGGCGGCCGGCAGCGACGCGCCGGTGGGTGCGGCATCGAGATGGGTGTTGGTGTAGGTAATCGTCGTTAGGCCGGTCTCCAGCTTGCCCTCGGCGGTGCGCTCGTCGTTGTCGACGGTCAGCGGCGGTGCGCTCGACGGCACGGCGGCCGTGACGGTGACGGCGTAGCCACCAATGGCTTCCTCTTGCACATGGGTGCTGATGCCCACCGGCAGACCCGTGACAATGAGGTGCTCGTCGGGGCGCAGCGCGAAGGTAAACGCCGTGTCGTAGGTGACGGTAAAGGCGGCGCCGACCGGCTGGTTGGCGCTGTTGTAGCGCTGCGCTGTATAGGTCGTGGTAACCGGCGTCACGCCGCTTTCATTCCACACCCGACCGGTAAAGGAGCAGGCGCGCGTGAGGTCGGCGTAGCGGCCGGCCATCAGCTTTTTAACCTTGAGGTCGCTGGCGCCGTAGACGTTTTGCAGCTCGTTGCGGTAGCCGCCGTTTTCCAGCGGCACGGCTGTGAAGGGACAGGCGCTGTCGCCGACATTTTGCTTGATGGGCGTGTAGACAAACTCGCTGCCGGGCGAAGAGGAGTCGAGTTTTAGCTGCCATTGCGCGTCGTAGGCGCTGTAGTTGGCGGGCACCAGCGTCTCGAGGATGCGGTAGTAGCCGTTGCCCAGCAGTCCGACCTCGACTAGGCCGTCGCTGTCGCTGGTGTAGGTGCCGCCCACCTGCGTCCATTGCGGGCTGGCTTGTAGTGCCGCCTCGGTCATAAAGGCGGTGCCCGGCACGCCGACGTCGTTGTAGGCGTAGATGCGGAACTGCGCGCCGGCGACGGGTTGAAAGCCGTTGGCCTCGTCGGAAATTTTATAAAATTCGTAGTCAAAGGGCGGCATGAAATAGAGGTAGGTGTCGAGTCCCGGCGCTTCCGGTATGGCGTTGGCGCCGATTTGCAGCGTGGGTCGGAAGTCGTCGGAGAAGTAGGGCTGCGCGGCGGCGGCCACGGCGGTGCTGGGCGTGGTACCGTTGCTTTCAAAGCCGCGCGCCACCTCGTGGTAGAGGATATGCTCGTCGTTGGACTTAACGCTGACGCCGATGTGCGAGCCGGCGCTGAGCCCGCCGCGTACGGCTACCAGCCCGTTTGGCTCGGCCAGACGCACGTTGCACTGCCGTTGCAGGTAGAGATTGTCATAGACCTCCACCTGACCCGTGACGGTCAGCTGCCCGACGCCGGACACAACGCAGGTGCCGCCGGTGGGCTGCGTGACGGTGTTGTCGGTGATGGTCGTGTCTTTGAGCGTCAACGCGCCCTGCACGCTGACCGCGTCGTTGTTTTGCGTCACAAGGCAGTCGTCGAGCAGCGTCGTAGTGCCTGCGCGCACCAGCAGACCGCCGCCCATGGCATTTTGGATGACGCAGTTGTGCGCCTGCACCGTCGTGCCGCTGCCGGTACGCAGCAGCGGGCTGGTGGAGGCTTTGTCAATGCCGTCAAAAATCAGATTGTCGAGCAGCAGGTCGTCGGCGCCCACCATGTCGAGCAGCACGCCGGTGTTGGCCTCGCGCTTGACGCTGGCGCGGTTGGTTTCACCGCCCACCGGCACAAAGAGCTTGGCACCGGCGACGGTCGGCGTGGTGGTCGGCGCGGTGCGAATGGTGAGGTCATCGACGTCGGCCAGCGCCGTAATCTTCACGGTATGGCTGCGGTACACCTCGATAATGTCGCCCGCCTGCGCGGCGTTGCACGCCTCAAACAGCGTCTGGTACAGGCCCATAAAGGTGGGCACACCGGCGATGTCGCGGATGATCTGGCAGGTGCCGACGCCCCAGACAACCTCGTCGGTGCTGCCGTTTTGCATGCCGTACAGCGTCGGTGTTTTGTTGTTAAAGAAGCGCTCATAGCCGTAGTACTGCGAGCCCGACGGCACAATGATGCCAAACTGCTTGCCAACCGCGTTGCGTGCGTCGTCACCGGCGCGCACGCCGATTTCGGCGCTTTGCGTCAGGTTGCCGTTGACCTTGACATAGGCGCCGGCTACCAGATAGACATCATCGGGTCTGGGGTTTGGCTTGGTGAAGGTGAAAGTGGTGCTGTCCCATTTGCCGCCCGAGACGTTGTTTTTGACCACGGGGCTGCCCTTGATGTTGACAACAGCGGCGGGCCTGAGCACCAGCACGCCGCCGCCACCGGCGCCGACGGTTACGGCGTTGTCGAAAATTTGTCCGCCGACGAGGTTGAGTGTGCTTTTTTCATGGACGGCGATGCCACCGCCGCCGTAGGCGCTGAAATTGCCGGTGATGGTGCCACCCTCCATGGTGAGCGTGCCGCCGAGGGCGTCGGCGTAGAGATAGACCCCGCCGCCCGGCATGCTGGCGTAGTTGCGCGCGATCAACACGTTGTCGCGCAGCGTGACCTTGCCGCCGCCGCCCACACCGATGCCGCCGTCGTCATAGGCGCTGTTTTCCACGACCTGAACGTCGTCGCACAACAGCGTTGTACCGCCAAAGACGCTGATGCCGGCCGAAGTCCACATACCGACGCCACTGGTGTTGCGGCGGATAATGGTTTTGCCGTTTAGCGTTGTCGTGCCCTTACTGTGCAGGCCGGCGCCGCCGTCGCTGGTGCCACCGGCGTAGCGGAAGTTTTGGATGGTGGTATTGGTCACGGTCAGCGTGCCCTCGTTGTACAAGCAGCGAACATTGTCGCTGCCCTGCTCGCTGCCGTCAAAAATCAGGCTGTTGACACCGCCGACAATGCGTCCGTCGAGCACCAGTCCGGCACCGGCGTTGACGCGCAGGCAGTTCCAGTACGTAGTGCCGATGCCGTACGCGGTGAAGGTGGTGGCCGGACAGGTCGAAGAATTGCCCAGCGTCAGGTTCTTGCCGGCGGGAATGACGCAGGGTGACTTGATGGCATACTCAGGCACCAGCATCTCGATGCGGTCGCCGTCGAGCGCGGCGGCCACGGCGCTGTTGATGGTGCCATACTTGGCAATGAACGTGCCGCCGCGAATGATTTGGCAGCTGCCGTCCCACGACACGTCGCTCGTGCCGCTCTTGACGCCGAACAGGCCGTAGTCGACGTCATTGACCAGCCGGTCGAGATTGTTGTAGTTGCTGCCGGCGGGCTTGCGCGTCCCGAACACAGCGCCGATTGTGTTGCGCGTGTTAGTCGTGATGCCGATTTTGGCGCTGGGTGACAGGTTGCCGTCTATGGTGACATTGGCGCCATTGGTAATAAACAGGTTGCTGGGCGCGGGTGAAATAGGCGTGATGGTAAAGGTGGTGGTGTTAAAGTTTGCGCCTTTGAAGTTGCCGTCGAGCACAGGGTCGCCGTGTATGTTAACTGTGGCCGACGCGTCGTAGTAGGAAATACCGGCGCCATTGGCATTCGCCGTGTAGTTACCGGTTATGGTGCCGCCGGTCAGGTTGACCACACCCTGCACGTGCACAAAGACGCCAGCCCCGCCAAAAGCGGCAGCAAAGTTGCCCGTAATGGTGCCGCCCTCAATGTTGAGCGTGCCACTGCCGGCCACAGCCGTGCTTTGGGCGTAGATGTAAATACCGCCGCCCGGGCCGGTGGCATAGTTGCGGGCAATCAGCGCGTTGTCACGCACGGTGACGGTCGATCGGTTGGCAATCGGGCCGCCGACGGCAATGCCGCCGCCGTCGCGCCCGATGTTTTCGGTAATCTCGGCGTCGTCACAAATCAGCAGCGTGCCGCCGTAGGTCATGATGGCACCTACGGTCCAGGCGTGGAGGTGGGTCACAATAGCGTTGCGGGTAATCTTGCTGTGGCCGCTAATCACGACATCGCCGGTGCTGTAGAGCGCGGCACCGCCTAGCCCAATGCCGGCCGGTGCGTAGGTAAATTTTCGGATGGTGGCGTTGTGCAGCGTCAAGTCACCGGCGTTTTTAATGGCGCGCGCGCTGGTGCTGGCGCTGCCGTCCAGCACAACGCTGTCTTGCGTCGGGCCGGTTATCGTCAGTCCGGCGTTGGCGGCGATGGTAAAGGCGTCCGAGCCGGCAAGACCGGACACGGAAATAACCGCTGAGGTGATGCCGCTGGCCGGTTTTATTGTCAGATGCAGATTGGCGGGAATGGTGATGGGCGCTGTGATGGATAGCGTCGGCTTAATCAGCTCAATGACGTCGTTGTCAACGGCGGCGGCCACGGCGGCGGCCAGCGTTGCGTAGGTGGTCGCGCCGATTTTGCACACGTCGTTGGGCGCGCCGAGCAGCGGGCGCGTCTTGGCGGTTGGCGGCGCGGCGGACGGGCTGGGCGGAGTCGCCGGCTTGCTTGTCGGTGTGGCGGTCGCCTCGGGCGACGGGCTGTCGGTGGGTTCGGCGGTCGGCGAGGCGGTCGAGTTGGCGGGCGTCGGCGTGGCGCTTTGCGTTTCGGTGGGCGCCGGCGTTTCGTCGGGCTGCGCCACAGCGACGGGCAGCGGCAGCGCCGTCAGCAGAAAAGCCAGCAGCAGCGCCAGCACTTTGCCGCGCGCGGCGCGGCGTTTGGCCGTGCGACACATCATGGGTTCGACCTCCTTTCCGCGTTGTCAGGGGTTGCGTTATATCAGTTGGTCGCCACCACCGGTGTCGTTGTCGTCGTCATGGTAGGGCGCCAGCAAATCGTCTAAGTCATCGGGATCAACTTCGGGTTCGGGCTCGGGTTCGGGCTCGGGTTCGGGCGGCGCGGGCAGCGTTTGTGGCGGCTGCCTGCGGGCGCGGCGGCGGCGCTGGCGGCGCGCCAGCAGTACATAGAGCAGTATCAGCAGCAGAATGATGACAAGCAGCAGCCAATCCCAGAAAATCAGCGGTTGCCCTGCTATCGGTTCCATCACGCCGTTGTCGCGGTCTAGTCCGACCACGGCGGCTGGCGTCGGCGACGCCACCGGCTGAGCGGTCGGCTGCGGCGGTTGCTGCACTTGGGCCAACACCTTGCCGATGCGGCCTATCAGCACGCTACGGCCGTTGGTCTGCACTGACGAGCAGGTGCTCAGCAGCACCAGCCGGTCGTCGGCAGTGACGCCGATGTCGCGGTAGTAGGTCGCCGCTTGCTTGACATTGTCGAGATAGCGGTTGCGCTCGTCGACCGTGCCGTGCTTCAGAATGCGGTACAGCTTGCTGTCGTAGGCGTCGGTGGCGACAAAGGCAAAGAAGCGCAGCTCGAAGTTTTGCGTACCGTAGAACAGCGAGCCGTACTCATGCAGGTTGAAAAATTCCTCGTTGGAAAAGCGGTTGAGCGGGCCGAACATGGCGTAGCGTTCCATGTTGTGGCCGTAGATGATGCTGTTGAAATGGGAGAAATCGCGCATGTTTTCGTAGTCGAGAAACAGTGCGCCCGACACCGCGTGCTTGCCAAAGGCGTCGGTGGTGAGGTATTTCTCGTTGTCCGGGCCTTGCACCACGGGGTAGTTGATGGGTGTGTCGTGGACAATCAGCCAGGCAAAGACCTCGGGATTGCGCGCCACCAACTGGGCAAAGGCGTCGGTCTCTTGCGTTTGCTCGGTGAAAACAGGCTGGTAGGCCTCGTATTGCGACGCCGACGCGCGCTCGTAGACGAGGTTGGAATCGACCACGGCGTACACGCCCAAAAACAACAGCAACAGGAGCAGAACCAGTATAGCGAAATCCGCCATACTGTCCACTCCTCTCACCAGTTTCCTGGCTAAACGAATCGCTGTTTTTTCCCTGTCGGGTTGCACTATTCGGCCGATTTGCGGCGCTTGGACACGAGCATAATCAGCAGACCCGCGCTCACCAGCACGATAATCACGATAAACGGCAGCAGGTTCATCAACAAGCCGGTCGGCGCGACGTTTTTGTAGGTGTTGGTGACGACGATGCTGTTGGTGCCCTCGTCGACAAGACAGTTAACTGTATCAACGGTCAGCGGGTCGCCGCGATTGGCTGAAACGGGCGTGCCCACGGCCGTACCGCCAGTGGTGAGCGCAGCCGAGGGCTGGTAGCCGGCGGCCGCCGCCTCATTGACGGTGTAGGTGGTGCCAACCGGCAGCGCCGAGCCGTCGGCCGTGCTGAAGTAGAGGTAATCGCCATGAGCCAGCTTGAGGGTGGCCGCGTTGCTGACATTGCTGGCAAAGGTAAAGGTCACCGTGTTGGGCGAGCGGGTGACCTGCGTGCCCGCATTGTAAATCTTGGCCGTAACGGTCGCGCCGTTGGTAAACGGCGTGGCGGCCGGACCGGTCAGCTGCACGGTGAAGTCAAAGAGACGCGTCAGGTCGGAGTAGTCGCCAGCGGCGTCGCCGGCGACCAGCTTTTTGACCTGCAGCTCCTGCTTGACCACGTAGGTGTTGACAAACAAAAAGCCACCGCTGGCGTCGACCAGCGTCGGGACAACCTTGGCAACGGGCGTCGGCGTCTGGCGCTCGACGATGACCTGCGTCGGCTCAAAGCCGCCGGCGCCGTCGTTTTCGATGTACAGATAGAGCTTGTAGGTCGCGGTGTCGTAGGTCATACCCGAAAAGCTGCCCGTCGTTTCCTCCACGTCGTATTCGTAGACACCGGCGTGGGTGAAGGTGACTCCGGTCAGAATTTCCGCAATGGTGGCGCTGTAAATATAGCTGCCGTCAGCTGCCGGTCCGGCAACGCTGCCGATGGCCGGCGCGGTCGTGGGGTTCCACACCACGTCGTCGATTTCCGGCATATTGGTGGCCGTGGCGGCATCGTCATTGACCTTGACGGCGTCGAAGGTAAAGGTGAAGTCGGTGTTGGGCAGCGTGGTGTTGGTGTCGACGTTGAGCTTTTTCACCAGATAGGCATCGTCAGTGTCGTAGGTGGGGTCGTCGGCCAGTGCCGTCATGGGCAGGCCCACGGCCAGCAGCAGCGCTGCGAGAATTGCGCCTGAGAGCAGCTTTTGGATGGTCTTCTTCATTGTTTTGTCCTCCATTGGTATAGATTTGACTAGATATTCCGTCTGCGTACGATGGTAATGATCTTGCCGTAAATGTCGCGCGCGTTTGCCGGGCCATAGATACGGCTGTCGGTGGCCTCGGTGCGATTGTCGCCGAGCAAAAACACCTGACCCTCGCCGAGGGTCAGCGGCAAATCGACGCCGCTGACAAAGCGACGCGTTTCGGCCGTGATGTTGAGCTCGATTTGGCGGGCGCCGTTGACAATCAGCCCTTCGTCGGTGATGTCAACGGTGTCACCGGCCACGGCGACGACCCGGCCGGTTAGATACTGCCCCTGATGTTTGACCACCACGACGTCGGACACGTCAAATTGCTTGTCGAGCCGATAAAACACCACGACGTCGCCGTCTTGGATGGCCGGCTGCATCGACACCTCGTTGCAGCGCACCACACCAAACACAAACGTAAAGGCCAAGACAAAGCAGGCGCATACCACCGTCACTTTAATGAGCAAGTGCACGATATCTTGCAACAGCGTTGTTTTATAGACCTTTTTGGTCGAATTTAGTCGGTTTTTTTGGTGGTAAATAGGCGGCACTTCCTTTGTCGACAGACGGCGCATTGGCGGTGAAAAGCAGGGAAAGCGCGACGGCACGTCGATTCTGACGTTATATTATACACTTTTGTTCCGTCTTATGTCAAGAAAATGCACCTGTTTTTTTTTGGTTTTTTATGCAGGAACTGCGTCACGGCGCGCTGTGGACGCCAGCGCAAGGGCTGCGGGCGCGGTGCGCGGTTCGGCGGGACATGCGAGGTGGTCGGCTGTGCAAAAAGAGGCCGACACGGTATCGCCCGTGTCGGCCCTTTAGGGCATTCAGGTATTGCGTCATTAGTTTACGACACCAAAGTTGTTGACGCGGGTGTCCCACTCGAAGTTGCCCGGCTCGTTGGTGGTTGGCTCGATGTAGACGGTCACCCACGCCTCGTTGTTTTGCGTGTAGTCAACCTCAATCGGCCCATTGGCGGCGGCGGCAAAATTGGTGCTGCCGTTGGTGTAGGAGACGATGTTGCCGCAGACGCGGTAGTTTTGCGGCACAATGGGTCGCACGGTAAAGAAGTCCTCGGCCACGCTCGTGATGCCAAAGGTATAGTCGGTGTACGCGGTTGTCTCGCTGTCGCCACTGCTGCAGGAAATCCCCAGTTTGGCGGCGACCGAGCCGGCGTCGTTTTTTTTGTCCAGCACCATATAGCCGTTTTGCGGCAGCGGCACGATGGAGGAGGTGCGGTTGACCACCACCTGCCGGATGTGCAGCGTGACGGTGGGCATGAGGAAGGTGTCGATGTCGACCAGCTTGCCGTCGCGCTCGATGATGGCGGTGTACGTGCCGCCCTGCGGGACAAGCACTTGACGCAGCACGCGGTGCAGGTTGTCGCCGCCGTTGTACATCTGCTGCAGGCCGGTATTGGCGGTCAGACTGCCGTTTACGTAGGTCTGCGTCGGCGTCAGCTTTAGCAATTCGTCGCCGCGGACGTAGTATTGATAGTGCTCGTCGCTCTGGCCGGTTTGGCGCGGCGGCTTGGGGCCGTAGAGGTAGAGCGTCTCGGTCACCGTCTCGCCCCGGCTGGTGTTGTAAGGGCCGACGTGCGGCAGCGTCAGGCTGTCGGTTTGGGTGTTGTTTTGCACGGGGCGCACGAAGTAGTCGACTGCCAGCGTGCTTTTAATCGGCTCGCCCTGCGCGTTGGTGGCGCGCGCCATGTCGATAAAGTCAAGCTGCTTGATGAGATAGAGCTTGGACAGCTCCTCGCCCGGCAGCGTCAGGTCAACGCGGCTGTTCATCATTTTATTGTAGCTGCGCTTGTCCATACGACCGCCTTCGCCTTTGATCAGGCAGAGGGTGTTGTAGCGTTCCAGGTCGTCGCGCGACGTGGCCACCACACCCGTCCAAAAGGACATATCGGAGTCGGTGACACGGTCGTTGTCGCCGATGTAGTACTTGGCGACATAGTAGCCGTTTTCATAGATGTTCAGCGTGTGGTTGAGCCAGCCGTCGGGGTTTTCGGGCGTGGCCAGACCGGCGGCATAGTTACCCCAGCGGCGGCTGTCGATGGTGGTGGGCAGGTACGCGTCCAGCTTGTTTTCGCCGTTGCCGGGGTTCTCGTTAAAGTTGCGCACAAAGCTGGTCAGCACGTATTTGGCCGTTGTCTGCTGAAACACGATGTTGGTCACCGGCGTGTTGACGCGCGCGCTGGGCGTTGAGCTGGACGAGCCGACATAGCCGAGCTGCCCTTTGTCATTGTAGCCCCATGACAGCATGGTGCGGTGCACAATATCGTGGTTGGCATAGGCCAGCATGTGGTCCTGTCCGCTGGCCAGCAGACCCGTCATAATGACCAGTGTGCCGCTTGAGCCTTGGAAGTCGCCCTGTAGGGTGTAGACGGGCTCATCCATCCAGGACACGGTGTTCGTGCCCAG
This sequence comes from Oscillospiraceae bacterium, assembly GCA_031549605.1. GTDB lineage: Bacteria > Bacillota > Clostridia > Oscillospirales > UBA929 > WRAI01. The sequence continues at coordinate 9,733 of JAVBPM010000067.1, forward strand.
CTGGCCGCGGCTGTTGTCGCCGACGCCGAATACGCTGCCGTCAATGCGGCGCAGTACCAAAAAGCTGCCGCCGGGGCACAGTTCCTTGGTGTTGAGCAAGATGCGGATAATGCGGCCGGGTCGCACCGCGTCTGTCATGTCGATGTAGTCGACGCCGCCGCCGGTGCCGGTCACCGACGCGCCAAATTGCAGAAATACCGGCGCGGGCGCATTGTTCCGTGTGTAATCACCCAGCTGGCTCGACTCGTTGCCACCCCAGCCCAGCACGCAGCCGCTGCGACCGATGGCATAGCTGCTGTCGCCGTGTGCGGCGATGGACGTAACTTCCGAAATGCGGGTGGTGCGGTACTGGATGTCGCTCAGACCGCTTAGGTCGAGCTTGCCGACGCTGAAATAGGTGCGACCCGCCTCGCCGCTGACGACGTAATGCAAGTCGCCGGTGCTGCCGCCGACATCGACGGCATAGGTTGTGGCGACGGTGGGGTGATAGGCACGGTTAATCGCGCCCAGCTGGCCAACGCTGTTGGAACCGGCGGAGTAGACGTGACTCGACTCGGTTAGCACCAGCATGTGTCGGTTGCCAAAATCCACCTGCGTGATGTTTTTGGGAAAGGTCGTGCCGCCGATTGATTCGTAGGTGTCGCTGTTTTCCATAGAAATGGACGACGCGTGGGGCGATTTGATGCCCATTTGACCGGCTTTCACGCGCTTGATTTGGCTGACGGGTGTGGTCGATGTTTCACCAATGCCCAACTGACCGGCGCTGTTGTCGCCGCAGGTGTAGAGCCGTCCGGTGGCGTCGGCGTCGGCGCAAATGAAGCCGGAGTTAACGCTGCCGGCACCGGCGTCCTTGACGTTGCACAGGTAGCTGCCGACCAGCGAGCCGGGATTGGTTTCGTAGTACTCCTCCGTGCCCAGACCGCCAAACGCCTCACCCGCCTGCACGCGCACCGGCGCGGCTTGGTCGGTGGTGTTGCCGTTGCCCAGCTGTCCCCTGTCGTTGCGTCCCCATGTATAAACGCGGCCGTCGTTGGCGATGGCCAGCATATGGTCGTCGCCGCAGATAATCTTTTTTATGTTGCCGAGGTCTTTGGTCGTGCCGTACATCACGTAGTTGCCGCTGTCGTCGAGTGCCGCCTCACCGGCCAGCACGCGGGCGGGCGTGGCGGTGCTGCCCGACAGTACGCCGTGACCCAAGTCGCCGTATTTCTCGTCGCCCCATGTCCACACGCTGCCGTCACCTGCCACCATGGCCGAGGTGCTTCTGCCCGCGGCAATGCTGGGCACATTGGTGGCGGTGAAGTCGGAGCGCAGGTTGATGTACGCCTGCTTGTGCACAGTGTCGTAGCCCGTTTCAATGGCATTGTCTTCGGGCGTGATGGTAATGGCGTTTTCCAAAATGTCGTTTACGCGAATGTCGATGTACCATTGCAGGTTGCCACCCAGCGAGTAGTAGGCGCGGTAGTTGCCGTTTTCCTTGATTTCGGCGTTAAGCGTAGCCTTACCGTCGGGCGTCAAATTGCGGTTGGCGGTAAAGGCGATTTCCTTCAAGCGGTTGCCGTTTGAGGCGTCGGCCAGACCGTTGACCGACGGGTCCTTTACTTTGTAAATCTCCATGCCCACCAGCGGCAGCACCTGATTGATGGTGTCGTCCATCAGGTAGGTCACGGGCGCCGACTGACCCTCCGGCCATTCGGCGTAGTTGTAGCGCGAATAGACGGTGTTGCCGTTGACGTAGCCGATAAAGGCGTATTGCGAGAAGTTGCGCGCACTGGTCGGGATCTGCGTGAATTTGAAGTAGGGCTTGCCGTCGTTGGCGCCGAGGTAATAGTGACCGGGATGGTTAACCGCGTCACCGGCGGGCATACGCACAAAGCCGTCGAGGGCGGCGGTCGTTCCGGTGTATTGGCGGCCGTCACTGTTGGTGCCGCTGGTGAACAGCTTACCATCGTTGTCGACTACGTACACCGAGTTGTGCTGACCGAAGATGTAGGCAATGTTGTTGATGGGGCTGGTGGCGTTGTTGGGCGTGTCGCTGTCGCCTTCGAGGCTGGCCTCATAGGACGGCGCGATGACCCACGGCAGACCATCCCTGGGCGCCTGGCTTACCTGCGGGCGGTAGAGGCGTCCGTTGATTAAAATCCAAATGCGACCGGCTTCCACCACGGCGGCTTTGACTCCGGCGGGATAGCGCCGCCCGCCCCACTCCTCGCCATGCACGTTGGACGAAACAGTGACGCGGTAGGGCACTTTGTATCGCTGGTTGGTGCCGGTGACATAGAGCTTGCGGTTGGTGGTAATCATGGCCAACGCCTCGTCGCCGATGCTGATGCTGTCGACGCCGTACATATAATTTATGCCGTTAACCGTTTGGTAGTGGCCGGGGTCGCCATAGGGCACAGAATCGCCCGCCAGCACGCGCACGGGCGTGGCGGCGTTGTAGCTGTCGGTGCCGTTGCCGTTGCCCAGCGGGTTTAGATAGTTGGAGCCCCATGTGTACACGGCGCCGCTTCTTGTCAGCGCGCCGTCATAGACGTAGGTGGCCGAGCTGAGGTGAATCTGCTTGACATTGCTCAGATACTTGACGCCGTTGTAGGTTTGGCTGTCGTTGGGGCTGGACTGGATATTGGGGTCACCCGCCTCACCGGCCAGCACGCACTGCGGCAGCGTATAGTAGGTTGAAGCGTCAACGACGCCGGTGCCGGCCTGTCCCCAGTTGGTAGCGCCCCATGTGTAGACATGGCCGGTCGACGTCAGCGCGATGACCGATTGCTGCCCGCCGATGCTGGGCTCGGCCACGCCGATATCAATGACGTTGCCGAGATAGTTAATGCCGTCGATGGTCTTAACGTCGTTGAAAAAGGTGCCCTGCCCCGCCAGCACGCGCAGCGGATAGGGACGGTAGTTGGGGTCAATCGCCTGCCCGCGCGCGTTGTCGTCGGAGCAGACGGTGCCGTCGTCGAGCAGCACGTAGTGGTCGGCGATGTAGATGGGCTTGGCGCGGTAGCCCTCGGTCAGATTGTACTTGGCGGTAAAGGCCAGCCGCGCGTTGGTCTGGTTGTCGACCACCGTCTGCGCAAACGAGCCGCTATGACCCAGCGCAACAAGCTGGCTGTGGTTGCGCGCGCCGCCCTGCATCAGCGTCACGGTGCTGGTTGAATAGGCGGCCAGCGTCGGTTGCACCGCGCCGGTCAGCAGTGTCAGCAGCAGCGCTGCCGCCAGCAATACAGATGTCGCCGCGGCAGCCGGTTTTTTTCTAGCCATAGTGGCCTCCTTACCCGATCAGCTTGGCGATCAGGATTGTTCTGGCATTCTTAAACTCATAGGAGCAGGTCGACAGCGTCAGCAGCCGGTCACCCCACTGCAGGTCGATGTCGCGCTTGTGCTTGGCGTCTTGTGACAGCTGGGTCAGATAGGCGTCCCACGCCGAGCTGGCCTCAAACGACCAGGTGTAGGCGTTTCCGATGCTGGGCACTACAGCTACTTCAAAGAGCTGCAGCCGATAGGTTTTGTCCGGCGTGTACAGCCAGCCCGATGTATGTGAATGGAAGTAATTTTCGTCTTTGAATAGATTAATATCGGCAAACATCTTTCCCGATTCCATGTTGTGTCCGTAGACAATGTTGTTGGGGTCACTGAAATCGGCGTGCAGCCGATAGTCTAAAAAGGCGGAGCCGTTTTTGTTTTTCTTGCCATAGGCGTCGATGTGCAGATAGGTGTCGTTGTCGGGTGCCTGCGTGATGGGATAGTCGATGGTGGTGTTGTCAAGCGTCAGCCACGCCACGATTTCGGCGTTGGACTGTTTGAGCTGGCTGAAATCCATCAGCGGCCAGCTGTCGTTTTGCGCGTCCGGCGCAACGGGCGTGGCCGGCGTGGCGGGCATGACGACCGGTTTCTGAGCCACAATGCGGTCGACCGCCTCGTCTTGTCTGCGTTCGGCTTGATTGCGCGAAAGCAGAGCCACCAACGCGCCGCACAGCAGCAGCGTCAGTAGCAGGAGCAGCGCTTTTCGCATACTATTTGGCCTTGGCGGCCAGCACCGCGTCGATGGATGACAGCGGCGCCTGGCTCGGTGCCGATTCGCTGCGCCACCACGAGCTGCGGTAGTGCCATTTCACCGTGTCGACGGCCTCGGTTTTGACAACGACGTTGAGCGTCGCGCCACGGTAGGTGTCGTCAAGGTCGCTGGCCAGCCGCACGGCGGTAAACAGGTCGGGCGAGGTGGCGGTGGCGTTGCCCTGCGGGTCAAGCACGTTGAGGTAGTAGTAATAGCCGTCGTTGCCATAGACCCACTGCGTGGTATTAAGCCCGACATAGGTCAGCTGTTTACCGGCAATTGCCTCCAGCGGCTGGCCGTCGGCCGAGACAATGGACGGCTGCACCATCAGGCGCACAAAGGCGGGCGTGTCGCTGACATTGACAGCGCCCACGCGCTTGGCCACCGATTGACCCGGCGACACCGTGTCGAGCGGGTTAAACACGTCGATGGCGCGCACGCTGAAGGGTCGCTCGGGTGCGCTAAACCGGTTGACTTGGTCATCGGACGACCTGAACCAGGCAAAGCTGTCGGTCAGGAGCATGACCAGCGTCAGCGCCAGGGTCAGGCTTAACAGCAGCAGTCGACCGCTGATTTTGGTGAGTTTCACGCCGGTACCTCCTCTGTTCAGAATCATACTGTGCCGCTTGCGCTTCGGCTGCGCCGGTGCTTAATCAACAGCCCGACCGAGAACCCGATGACCAGCAGACCGAGCGCATACAGCGCCTGGTTGACCTGCTCGCCGGTCTTGGGTGGTGTAGAGTCGGTTACCTTGAACGCATAGAAAATCCAGCGTATCTCGGCAATGCTTTTTTTCTTAAACAGCGACTTGGGCAGATTTTTGTCAAAGGTCAGCTCAATCTGCAGCTTGCGCATGGTGCCGTGGTTGTACTGCCCCAGTGGCAGCGGGTTAACAATCATGTTGTTGCCGGCGTCACCGTAGACGCGCCCGTTGTAAATCTCTTTGCCGTCGAGTGTCAGCTTGAGATTGAGCTTGTCTAAAATCTCGATGGGGCCGGTCTGGTCCAGCGGCTTGGCTGTCATCGACAGCGAAAAACTGCTGTTCTCATTGTTGCTGATGGTCAGTGTTTTGGTAATAACCGTGCCCGGCTCCAAATCGTCGTGACGTATGAAATAGTCCCCGTCGCTGTTGACGTGGATGCCGTCGTTGTCGCCGATTAGAAACCCGGGCGGTAAAGCGGACGAAACCGACGCGCACATCCCGGACATCGTTAAGGTTATCAGCACAACGATAGACGTAATCGTTAGCTTCATCCGCTTATCCGCTCCTCTCTTCTATGGGGTTATGTGGCTATTCTTAGTTGCAGAACTCGGTCAGCTTGGCAATCAGCGCAGCGTCGGTCAGCGCCCAGCCGTCGGTGGCGGTCATGGCGGCCGGTGTGTTCTGAATGGCCTCCAGCAGCACGACCATGTCGAGCTCCATCAGCGCGTATGCATTGTCGGCCGAACCGTCGAGCGTGACGGTATCGAGCAGCTTTTCGCTGATCTGGCCCGGAACCAGCTTGCCGATGTAGTAGAAGTAGCCGTCGGCCTGGTTGTACCACCAGTTGTTGTTGGTCATGGTCTCGGTCAGCGCGTCAAACTTGAGCTTGATTTTGCTGTCGGTGGCCAACGGAGCCGTCTTGGTGGGGAAGTTGAACACGGTGTTGAGCGGGTGCACAACCGGCGCGGTGACCTTGACGTTGATACCGGCCCAGTCGGCCTGATACGTGGTCTTGCCCTCGAAGTAGTAGTACAGGATGTCGGTGACATCGACTTTGTTGCCGTTGGGCTTGATGGTGGCGGTCAGCTTCTGGTAGCTGCCGTCGCCCAGATCGTAGTAAGTAAAGTAGCTGTAAACCGTCTTGCCCGAGGCAGGGTCGGTGCCGCCGTTGCGGTAGATGACAACGCCGCCGGGCAGCGAGCCGTTGATGTCGGTGGCGGTCAGCTTGGTCCAGCCGGTGTAGGCGTCGATGCCGACGTGAACGGGCAGGTAGCCGGCATGGCCGGGCGCGGTGTCGGTGACGACCTTGCCGTTGTTGCTCAGCTTCTTGAGGATTTCCTCAAACGAGATACGAACCAGCGCGTCGGATTCGCTGACGTTGGCGGCGCTGACGTTCTTGATGACTTCCTGACCCGGCTTCCAGTCGGTGGGCGGGGTAAAGATTTCGACGAGGGTGACCGAGCCGTCGGTGATCTGCTTGGTTTCAAAGTGGTTGACCTTCTCGTCTTTGGAGGTAAACCACGCGAAGCTGGCGCTGGCAATCAGCACAAGCGACATGGCCACTGCGAGTCCGCCCATAAGCTTCTTGTTCTTCTTCAATTTGACACATCTCCTTGTTTTGTTTTTTTTTGTTTTTTTATAACCTACCTCCGGACAGCAGGTTGATAAAACTAAATGGTTGGCTCCGGCTTCTTGAAAAAGAGCCGCAGTGCGAGGATGAGCAGGAAGGCTGCCAGCACCATAATCAGGCACAGCATCAGATGCTCGCGAATGTACTGAATAATTTTGCCGGCATTGGGAATGGTAAGTACCTTCTTACCGACCAGCATGGCGCCCGAAATGGGCGGGTCTTCGGTGTTGTTGGCGTCGCCGCGGGTTACAAAGTATGTACCCGGCTGACCGGCCAGCTCGTTTTTAATCTCGACGACACGGTGGGTTAGAAAGACATCGGACGAGTCGCCGGGCATAAAGGTTATAATGTCGTTTTTCTTCACATCGGCAGGATCGCACAGCTTGACAATGACCATGTCACCGGCGTAAAAGCCGTCGTTAAAGCCGTTCTCGCGGCTGTAGTTGCCCGGCGTCATGGAGCCGGTCTGTATGTTGTAAAAACGGTAGCCGAAAATGGATTTACCGGGGTTGTTGCTGACGGCAAAAAAAACGGAACCGATCAGCATGAGTCCAATAACGGCCCAAAACAATACGTTGCCCGCTGTGCTGCCCACCTTTCGGGCGGTGCGAAGGCGGCTGCTTTCGACAACCGGCTCGCGCACGATGGGTTTACAGCTCTGGTCGTCTACAGGCAACGTCTGCAAAAACTCAAGTATTTGCTCGTCGGAACGGAATGGCGTGTCCTGTTGCATATGTCCTCCCGTGTGGCGTCTACGGCCGCTCCAGCTCTTCGCCCGCGCTCTGGCTCGTTTGTGCCAGCAGCTCTGCCATTTGCTTGGCCGACTCGGCGAATCGGGCGACAATGGCCATCTCGGCCGCAGCGCTCCTGCGGATTCTATCTATTTGCTCGTCGACGCGCTGCATGCGTTGGTTACAGTCCTCGGCCGCTTGCTTGCGTAGCCGGTCGGCCTCAACACGGGCGTCAAAGATAATTTTTTCGCCAAAGGCGCGCATATCAGCGGTCTGTCGGCCGGCGTCGCTGTGCGCGGCGTGGCTTTGGGCAAAGCGCTGCTGCCATTCGGCCACCTTTTGCTCCAGCAGGTGGTTTTCCTGACCCAGCTGACTGATTTTGGCAAGCGCGTTGTCTTCGCGCTGAGTCAGCTCTTGAACCTGTTGGGTCAGTTCGGCCTTTTGAGCCATTAACTGCTTGATGATTTCGGCGCTGATTTTATTGTTGGCTATCAGCTGGGCACAACGCTCGTCGCGCTCTTGGCTGTCGTGTTGATACGCTCTTCTATGCAAAACCGCATTCATTGTGCCGCCTCCTATCCCTTGCAGTTACAACGGCATTATATATAAAACCGTTGGCATTGTTTATTTCGTACGACAAGAAAATTCGGCGGCGGCTGTGTTATAATTTCCCTCCGTCGTCACCGTCTTTCTCTTGCGCACCAGGCTTTCCACGCCTCACGAGGAATTCTATCGGTAAAAAATAGGAACAAGGAAGCATGCCATGTATGAAGCTTATTATGACGCGCTGGAAAAATCCGACCTCTGCAACGGCATTCCCATGACACGCTACGAGCGTTTTTTGCAACAGCTTAAACCGACGATAAAGCACTACCAAAAGGGAGATTTTATCGTGCGCGAGGGCGATTTAGTCGACTTTAACGCCATAATTGTTGGCGGAACCGTGCTGCAAAAGCGCGACAATGTCGGCGGTACGCAGTCGGTTTACGGCATGCTGCGCGAGGGTCACAGCTTTGGCATGGCCATCATCATGCTGCCCCAGCGGCGCACCTGGCCCTACGATTACATTGCCAAAACCAACTGCACGCTGCTCATCTTCGCGCGCGAGGACATTGAGCGCGAGCTGTATAATCCGCAGGTCTTTACCAACGAGATTTTTGTCAACTGGGTGCGAAACGTCAGCACCATGGTCGAACGCAACGTCATTGCGCTGCGTAGCCTGCGAAACATTACCGTGCGGCAGAAAATTGCCGCCTTTGCCTGCGAAATGTACGATTTGTTTGGCAAAATGCAGTTTGAAATTCCCTTTAACCGCGAAGAACTGGCCGCCTTTCTCAACATGCCGCAGTCATCACTGTCGCGCGAGATGGCCAGCATGAAGCAGGACGGCATTATCGACTTTCACAAGTCAACCATCAAAATCCTCGACTTCGACGCGCTGAAAAACAAGTAATCCGCCGAGCGTTGGCTCGGCGGATTGTTGTCTTTTTAAATAAGGTGTGATAGCATGAGGGCAGTGCAACGGCAGTGTGCGCGAGGAGGAGGCAACCTCATGAACGAAAAAGCCATAGAAGAGCTGAGCAGCGCACCGGCGCAGAAGCGATATGACCATTTTGTCAACGCGGAGGCAGACAACGACCGGGTGTGGCTGCTGGGCGACGGCGAGGGCTTTATCAGCTACGAGCACGAGGGCTTTACCCACTATCTCGTCTGGCCGCAGGAGGTCTTTGCTCAGCGCTTTGCCGACGTGCGGCAGCCGGACGACACGCCGGTGTCGATGGACGCGCACCGTTTTATGGACAATTTGAAAGGCATGGCAGGCGCGTCTATCCACTTTATGGTGTTTGCCGTCGAGGGCGCCGATGCGGTCGTGGTCAGCGCCGAGCAGCTGCTCGCCGACCTGACCGATGCCATGGAGCGCGTGGAGTAGCAAGGAGGGTGGCCGCTTGAAGTTGATTGAAGACATTCGACTCTTTGAAAGCGACGTAGACAACATAGACGGCAATCCCAACCCCACCGATTTTGGCCAGCTGTATCAGTACAACTACAGGGACTGGGCAGACATTTCGACGCGCTATCTGTTTAAGCTGCGCGAAATCGGCTTTTCCATGCCCGATTTCACCCATATCTACCTCAATCTGACGCCGCTGCTGCGCGACGGCGAGACGCGGCTGGCGGCGCGCGCACGCGACCCGTACCATCCTTTTTTTCACTATGTCGACGTCGGGCTGACTGTCGACCGCTTTAACGCGCTGAGCCAGCGGGACAAGAGCCGTTTGCTGCTCGACGCCGCGGTCCGCGTCTTGCAGCGCCACTTCTGCCCGTCCGAGGCACAGCGTATCGCCGTCGAGCATTGCGCCGCTTTCATACGGGAGCAGGGCGCCGAGGCGCCTATCATTTACAAGCACAAGGAAAACGGCGACGATTGCGTTGACATTGTCATGAAGGTCATCAATTACAATGCGTTCAGACCCAGTGTCAGGATACGGCGCGGCTCACAGCCGCCGGTTGTCTATGTCTTTGACAAAACGCTTGACCGATGCGGCTTGCTGGCGCGGTTCGGCAGCATCACCATCCATAAACAGTCGGTGGTCATCCACGCACGGCGCACGTCATCCGACAAGCCGCTGCGCTATGACGCCTAGCACGTCCCTATCTACACAAAAAACGCGCCACACGGCGCGTTTCAGACCGTCAAAAAAGCGCGCACCGTAAAACCAGTGTCAGAAAAAAGAGAATACGGCGACGCAAAGCTGTGTCTTGATTCTCGACTGACGATTTGTGGCGCATCGACAAGGTCGCTGCGCCACAATGGTTTTACTTGCTGCAGAAACGCTGTCCTAGCGTACCATCGCACGCCGACGGACAGCGTTTCTTTGCCTACGCACTTCTTTGTCAGTCTGTCAGCGTGCCAAAAAAACAAGTTTTTGACACGCTGAAACGCGCCTTGCGGCGCGTTTTTTCTATCCCCCCTGCCCGCTTACGCGCGCAGGATTTTTTCCATGGGTCGACCCTTGGCCAGCTCGTCGACCAGCTTATCGAGCCAGCGCACCTTTTGCATCAGCGGGTCTTCAATGTCCTCGACGCGTATGCCGCAGACGGTGCCGGTGATGTTGGCCGCGCTGGCATTGAGCTTGGGCGCCTGGGCGAAGAAGGTCTCGTAGTCGACGCCGCTGTCGATTTGCGCGCGCAGCGCCGCTTGGTCGTAGCCGGTCAGCCATTCGATGACCATATCGACCTCCAGCTGTGTGCGGCCCTTGCGCTCGACCTTTTGCACCAGCAGCGGATAGACGCTGGCAAAGGACATTTTGTACACGCGTTGCTTACTCATAAGCAGCCTCCTTTTTCGTTTTCAGCCCATCGTACAGCGCCAACGCGGCCAGCCCCAGCAGGCAGCCGGCGGCGTTGAGCAGCAGGTCGTCAATGTCAATGACGTTGACCGGCCCGTGCCATAGCAGGTTAATCAGCGCCTGCAGCGGCTCGATCAGCAACAGCGTCGCCGCGATGATTGTGTAAAAGCCGGCGCGTTTAAGCGACGGAAAATTGGCGCGCAGCAGCAGCGGAAAGGGCGTGAAAATCAGTGCGTTGCCGAGAAGCTGCAGCCAGTTTCTGTCGGCGAGGTACTCGCCGATCGTCAAAAAAGGCACGAGATTGACGTTTTGAAAGGGGTCGCCGTGCTCGTTGAGCAGAAACGTGCGCGTTTTGAACAGCAGCGCGATGGTGGTCATGGCCCACCACAGCCCCAGAAAGCGCGCGGCAAACAGGCACGCGGCGCGCCGCCTGTCGGCGACAAGCAGCTTGCGGCCAAACAGCAGCAGCCACAGCACGGCAAGGCCGCAGGCGATAAGCCCGATGGGAAAGATGTCGGAAAGCATCATGGGCTAAGTCCTCCGTATCGGGTGCCGCAGCACCGTTTTCAGCTTTTCAGGCGCGGTTTTGCGCGGGTCGGAGAGGTAGATTTCATGGTGACGCCGCGTGTCGTTGATGTCGACGGCGTAGCCCGACTCCACGGCAAAGGCGTCGAGCGCCGCGACGGTGGCCTGTTCGTCGTCGTACGACCCGGTGTGCAGCACCTGCGCGCACAGCCCCTCGGTCAGCGTCAGCAGCCGCGCGGCGGCGGTATCGAGCGCCGGCTTTTTCTTGGACAGCGCCGCTTTGGCCTGTTGCAGCACGTCGGCGGTCACAAAGTCGGGCTGGCGAATGAGCAGCGTCCAGACAAAGCGGCTCTTGTCGTCAATGGCCGCGCCGCCGCCTTTGAAATCGCCGGTCAGCGCCCACAGCCCCTCCAACGGCGGCACAACATACTCCAGCACCGCTTTGCTGGTCATCTTAATGCCGTACGACAGCCCGTACAGCAGCTCGACGGCGGCTGCGTACGCGGTGCTGGTGTTGGGGTCGCCGCTGCCGTCAACGGCGATAAAGGTCATGGCCGGCACGTCGATAATCGACGGCACGGCCGTCGGCGCGTAGAGCGCCTTGTCAACTTTTTTGAAATCAAGCGGCATGGGCCACCTCACTGTGCGAGCGTTCTGTCCATGCGAACAGGGCCTTGACCGGGCGTTCCGAGCACATCGACGGTGTGGCCGGCGAGCGGGCCGCTGCCTTTGAAGGTGTAGGTGTAGTCGCCGTTGTGGTGCATGCGAATGCGGTCAAGCGACAGGCAAGAGCTCAGCGACTCGACGTCGAAGCCGGGCAGCCCGCCGACCCGTTCGGCCAGCAACCGATCGGCGGCAAAAGCGCGCATGCCTTTGTCCCACTCCGTTTGCTGGTAGACAAACTGCTTGATCACGCCGATGCTATACTGCAGCTCGGCGGGCTGGCAGGGCGCAAAGACAACCTGCGCGTGGCCGTCGCACCACGGGATTACCGTTTCGACCGTACCGTCCGACGGGTTCTTGCGCAGCGCACCCAGCAGCTCGTCCTGACAGACCACCGGCCAGTGCGCGGTTCTTCGCAGGGTGACAAACCGCAGCACCCACGGCAGCAGGATCATGGCTAAAACGGCCAGCGTTATCAGAATAAAGGGCAGCAGCTGCAACAACCGGCTCCGACCGCTAATCGTGATAAACAGCACAGCCGCCATGAGCGGCACGCCTATGACAACTTGCAGTAACATGCTACTTGGTTTTTTCATGTTCGCACCTCTCTTACAGACGTGGGTCGACCGGCTCGCTCTCCATGGCCAGCACACCGAACACGCACTCGTGGACGCGGTAGAGCGGGTCGCGGCGCACGAAGCGCTCGAGCGACTCCATGCCCAGCGCAAACTCGCTCAGCGCAAGGCTGCGCTTTTTGCCGAGCGACCGTTTTTTGAGCCGCTCCAAGTGGTCGCCCAGCAGGTACTCGGGGCCGTAGATGATGCGCAGGTATTCGCGCCCGCGGCACTTGACGGCCGGTTGCAGCAGCTCGCTGCCCTTGGTGGCGATAAAGTCGTAGGGCTTGACCACCATCCCCTCGCCGCCGTCGGCGGTCAGCGTGCGCCACCACGCGACGCCGGCCTCGACGCTGCTGTCGTCCAGCAGGTCGACCAGCAGATGGTTGGTGGCCTGAAAAACGGGGTCGGTGCCGGTCATGTAGCGTGCGATGGTCTCCATGTGCCAGAGGTGGTTTTGGTCGCTCCAGCTCTTGCCCTCGGTGGCCAGCAGGTGGAAGGGCGCGATGCGGTAGTCGTCGAGACTGCCGACATTCCAGCAGTACTGGCGATAGGCGTCGGTATAGCGCTCCATGGCCTGACCACGGTGCTGACAGCTGGCCAGCAGCGCGGTTAGGTCGGCGTCCTTGGCTGTCTGCGCATCGCCGGTTTTTCGGTTGGCGCCCAGCGTGGCAATGGCCTGCTCGACGGCCTGCGCGGCGGCCTGCAGACCGCTGCGTCCGGCGCGACCCACCGGCGCGTATTGCTCGGCCAGCAGCTTTTGCGCCTTGGCGCTCCACGGCATCAGCTCGGTGTCAAGGCAGAGCCAGTCGGTGTCAAAATCGTGCCAGAAATTCGAGGCGGTCAGCGCCGCGCGCAGACGCTCCAGCAGCGCCGACTCGGTGGCGCTGTCTTCAAAAAAGTGGCGGCCGGTGCGCGTGTAGATGATGCCGCTGCTGCCGTCGTTGACCATAAAGCGCTTGGCTGCGGCCGCCGCGTCGCGGCACAGCACAATGACCGCGCGGCTGCCCATGTGCTTTTGCTCGCACACCACCTTGCCAACGCCGTGTGTCTTGAAATAGCTGAAGGCCTCGGTCGGGTACTCGAGGTAGTCGTCGAGGCAACTCGTTTCACAGGGCGACATGGTGGGCGGCAGGTAAATCAGCCAGTGCGGGTCGGCGGCAAACCGGCTCATAATCTCCAGCGCGGCGGCGGCATTTTCAGCGCCGACCTTAATCTGGCGGCGCAGCCGCGTCGACAGATAGCGCTGGCCCAGCACGTCGCTGATGTTCAGCATGTCGTCGGCCGCTTCAAGCGCCGGCGTCAGCGGCTTGACCGGCGCGTAATATTGACGCAGCGCCGGTGTGCTCACCAGCTCCTTTTCGGGGTAGCGCAGCGCCGTCAGCGCGCCGCCAAACACACAGCCGGTGTCAAGGCAGACGGTGTTGTTAAACAGCGCGGCGTCGGGCGTTGGCGTGTGGCCGTAGGCCACCAGCGCCTTGCCGCGATACTCGTTGGCCCACGGCAGGCGCACCGGCAGGCCGTACTCATCGGTCTCGCCCGTGGTGTCGCCGTAGAGGCAAAAGTCGCGCACGCGGCTGCTGCCGCGCCCTTGGTATTTTTCAATCAAACCGGCGTGCGCGGCCACCAGCCGGCCGCCGTCAAAGACGTAGTGGCTGATTTGACTTTGCAAAAAGGCCTTGACCTGCTCGACAAACGCTTGGCTCTGCTGCTCGAGCTGCACGACGGTGACGTCGAGCCCGTGAGTCAGCTGCACGTTGCTGCCGCGCAGCTTTTTCAGCAGCTTGACATCGTGGTTGCCGGCCACGCAAAAGGCGTTGCCGGCCTGCACCATGCCCATAACCAGCCGCAGCACCTCGATGTTGCGCGGGCCGCGGTCGCACAGGTCGCCGAGAAAGACGGCCTTGCGCCCGTTGGGTGGCACGGCCGTGGCGTTTTCGGCGTCGACGGTATAGCCCAGCTGCAACAGCAGCGCCACCAGCTCGTCGTAGCAGCCGTGGATGTCGCCGATGATGTCAAAGGGCCCCTGCTCCTCTTTTTTGTTGTTCCACAGCGGCGTGCGCACGATTTCTACCTGTGCGGCCTGTTGCTCGCTGTCGAGCACATACACATAGCGGAAGCCCTCTTTTTGCAGCGCGCGCAGCGAGCGGCGCAGCTGGCTGCTCTGCCGCTTGATGACATGGTCGCCAAAGTCGCGGTCGGGCCGCGACGCGTTGCGCTGCTGACACACCTGCTCGGGCAGGTCGAGTACAATGGCCACGGCGTGGCAGTTCTGCTCGCGGGCCAGCTTGAGCACACCGGCGCGCGCCTCCTTTTGCACGTTGGTGGCGTCAATGACGGTCAGCAGCTTTTGCTCCAGCCGCTTGTTGGCGACATAGTAGAGCGTGTCAAAGGCCTGCGCGGTCACGGCTTGGTTGTTTTCATCGTCGGAAACCAGCGCGCGGAAATAGTCGGAGGACAGCACCTCCGTCGGCTTAAAATGAGTGGCGGCAAAGGTTGACTTGCCACTGCCGGACACGCCAATCAGCGCGACGGCGGCAATCTCGGGTATCTCTATACGCATGCGGTAAACACCCCCATCTGTGTCGGTGCGCCCAGCGCCGGGTCGGCCTGGCCGATAGACGCGTACTGCACGGTGTAGCCGTGTGCGGCGGCGGTGCGGTCGGCCCAGTCGCGAAACTGGGCGCGCGACCACTCAAAGCGGTGGTCGCCGTGGCGCAGCTCGTCGTCGCCGGTCAGCCCGTAATGGGCGTTATACTCGCGGTTGGGCGTGGTGAGCACCACCACCGGCGGCCGCGCGAACTCAAACAGCACGCGCTCAAAGGCGGCCAAACGCGGCGGGTCGAGGTGCTCGATGACCTCGACGACGCTGGCGGCCTCGTAGCCCGACAGCCGTTCGTCCTTGTAGGTCAGCGAGCCGTGGAACAACGTCACACGCTCGCGCAGTCGCTCGCCGCCGTCCTCCAGCTTGAGCCGGTCGCTGGCGCGTGACAGCGCCGTGTGCGACACGTCCATACCGGCCAGCCGCACAAACTGTCGCTCGTGAACCAGCATGTTGAGCAGCCGACCCTCGCCGCAGCCGAGGTCAATCACGCTGCGCGCGCCGCAGCTTTTCAGCGCGGCCACAACGCTGCCCAAGCGCTGTGCGTTGAGGGTTGGCTTTTTATCCACCGGCTCGGCCGGCTCGTCGGCCAGCGTCTCGCCGTCAACGAGGTTGGCGGTCGCCAGCCGTTCAAACGCCAGATTGACCAGGCTCTTGCGGCGGTTGAGATAGCGGCCGGTGATGTACGCCTTCTCGGGGTGCGTTTCCAGCCAGTCGCCACCGTGGCTGACCAGCTTGTCGACCTCGTCGATGCCCACCCAGTAGTGTTTCTGGCGGTCAAAGACGGGCAATAACACATAGACATGGCGCAGCAGGTCGCGCAGGCGCACGGTGCCCTTGAGCGTCAGGTTGACGTATTGGCTGGCGCCCCACGCGGGGTACTGCTCGTCGGACAGCGCCGTTTGGTAGCCGACCTCGTAGCCCAGCGGCTCGAACACGGCGTTGAGCTTGGCCGTTTCGCCGCGGCAGGGCAGCATGGTAATCACCGCCTTCAGCGCCAGCGGCGTGTCGGCCAGCGCCTGATGGTCGTCGGCGCGGCCGGTCATGGCGGTGCCGTAGACCTTGGCAATGGCCGTGCTCATAAACGACGACGAGACATAGGGCCGGTCGTTGACGTAGTCAAACAGCCCGCCGCCGCCGCTGCCCACCTTGCCGCGCGCCAGGTCAATGGGGTCGATGTCCAGCAGCAGCGCCGCGGTGGTGCGCGCGTCGGTAACCTCGGGGTAAAAGACATAGGCGTTGCCGTGGCTAAGCGCAAACACCTGCGGCCGCGCCGGGTTTTTGAACAGCAGGTAGCCCAGCTCCGGCGTATTGACGCCCTCGTAGGTAATGGTAAACAGCAAAAGTAGTCGCCTCCAAACAGCAGCCGCACGCGGCGCGGATTTGGGTGTATTGTAGCACAGGAGCTGCCATTTTGCCAGCGTTTCTGATGGGTTTGACAGCAAAAAAGCACCCAAACGGGACTTTCCATAAGGAAGGTCCCGTTTTCGTATGTAAAGAATAAAAAATAGATATAGCAGTCGGTTAAACGGTATTGTAGTAATATAATTTAATCGAAAGGGTTTATACCATGAAAAATATTGATTTTGATTTCTTTATAGATGAAATGCTTGATGTGGCAGTAGCAAAATTCAGAGCAACTGCGCAATCTGAACTTTTACATGAAAAAATAAACCAGATGAACCGTGACTGCGAAACTATGTTTACAAAAGACGAACAAGATTTTGCAGTAGAATGCTTTGAACTTCTATTAGAGGTTGCAGGACAGGAAGAACGGTTCGTTTATAGACAAGGATTGCTTGATTGCATTACAATTTTGAAAAGGTTAGGTGTCATAGTATGAGTAAAATTACATATTCAAAACATGGCGATTATTATTTACCAGATGTAGCCTTACCAGAACAAAAAGAGTTCTTTTTCGGCAGGTATGGACGATTACGACTGAATTATTTGAAAAGTCACAGAAGAGTACTTTATATAAACCTTTTGACTTCTTGTGAATTATCAAAACACCTTGCCGAAATAGACGAACAGGCAAATCAAATGCTTGGAATGTTGATAAAACAAATGGCGGTACAGCAAGGTATTACAGAGCAGTTAAAAGCGAACGATCAGATGGCTTGGGTGGGAGCAATGAATAATATCAAAGCATGTGCCGAAGAAATCGTTTTGAACGAAATCATTAACGCTTAAAGGGCAAAGCAAAAGCAGCGTATCAATTCTCATGATTGATATGCTGCTACTTTTCTTATTAATTTGTTAAGATTGGCAGAGAAACGGTAATTTCTGTTCCTTTGTTTATTTCGCTTTGTATAGAAACATTACCATCATGATAAGCAGCAATATGTTTTACAATCGAAAGTCCAAGACCAGTGCCGCCTATTTTTTTACTGCGGGATTTGTCCACACGATAAAACCGCTCAAAAATACGGTCGTGATGCTTTTTGTCAATACCGATTCCGTTGTCGGATACCGATATTTTTACATCTTCATTTGTATTTGTTAACGCAACGGATATTTTTCCGCCCGGTTTGTTGTATTTAATCGCATTGTGAATAAGATTATAGAGCATTTCATAAATCATTTGCTTATTTGCGGTGACGATATGCTTTTCGATTGGAAGTTCGAAAGTAAGCATTACTTCATCTGCTGTCGGTTTAAGGCTTTCTGTTACTTCAAAAACCACTTTAGTCAAATCAAACTGTCCATAAACACGCTGTCCTTCGGTTTCGTCCAATTCTGAAAGCCTCATGATGTCCTCAATCAAAACAATTAGACGGTCAGATTCGCTTTTCACCTTTTTTGAAACATCGGTAACATCCTCCGGCTGCACCATGCCTTTTGACATAAGCTCTGCAAACCCGGAAATGGTGGTGAGCGGCGTTTTTAGTTCGTGGGACACATTTGCCGTAAATTCACGACGCATTTTTTCAGCTTTCGCTTTTTCGGTCACATCAAGAAACAATATCAAGGCACCTTTGTCAACACCGGAAAAAAACACATGATAAGTCTTACCCGAAGCAGGCATTACCATATCGCTGTTCTGTCCGATAAGCGCCAACTTCATTGCATTAAGTACAGTAACGATGCGGGTAAGCTCCAGTATGTTTTTGCCGATGGGTTTGTCTTTTATATTCAAAATATTCAAAGCACTTTGATTGGCGGATAATACAACCCCATCTTTATCAGTCAGTATTAATCCTTCCTTCATGCTGCCGGAAATAGCTTCAATCACAGCACTCTTTTTCGTGATTTCATCAAGAGCGTTCCCGATTTGCTTCTTTTGAGAGGTAATCGTGCGAATGAACGGAGATAGCTCGTCATAAGTATCATTGTTTTTGTCAAAATCAAAACGGTTGATAGGATCAACAATCTTTTTGGTAAGGCTTTTCGCTATCAGTAAACACGCAAGGAAAATGACAAAGCTGATAACAATGCTCTGCGGCAGAACACCGACGAATACACCATAAATACTTGATGTACTTTTGGAAACACGAAGAACCACGCTGTCTTTCAAGCGAAGGGCATAATAATAGGTTTCTTTGCCTATGGTTTCAGATATTCTATTACCTTCACCAACGCCATCTGTTCTCGCTTCTTTTATTTCTTCTCGGTCGTTGTGATTCTCAATGGCTGCAATGTTCGCCGTATTATCATACAGAACCGTGCCGTCGATACCAACTAAAGTGATACGCAGCTCAGTATTTGATAAGTCTAACTTTTTCATATACTCTACTTGATTTGATTCAAGATTAAGACTTTTTTCCAAGAATATCGCTTTGTTGCGGAGTTCGCTTTTTACCTGTCCGGTAAAACTGTTATAAAAAGTGAAAATCAAAAGTCCTGACGTTAAAACAACACTGCAAAACGCCAAGATAAGCATATTGATATAGATTCTTTTTTTCAAAACTTATTCACCAACCTTATATCCGACTCCTCTTACGGTTTGTATAATTTCGCTGCCTGCACCGAGTTTTTGCCGCAGCGTTTTAAT
>JAVBPM010000058.1:0-11004 GCA_031549605.1 Oscillospiraceae bacterium
ATCAAAGGCTGCCACATCCATAGTCGGTGCAGATGGCGGTGAGGGTCCACCCGTTCCCATTCCGAACACGGTAGTTAAGCTCACTTGCGCCCACAATACTTGGCTGGACACGGCCCGGGAATATAGGTATGTGCCGACACACGAGAACCGTAAATTGATGTTTACGGTTCTCATACGTTCCTCAATAGCTCAGTCGGTAGAGCCTGCGGCTGTTAACCGCAGGTTCGGTGGTTCGCGGCCAACTTGGGGAGCCACAGCCGGAAAGCCGCCACACAAGTGGCGGCTTTCTGCAAAATGTCGCTTGTCGTGGCCTCGATGCCGCTCAAGTGCATATCATCTGGTGAGGGCCCTTAGCTCAGTTGGTTAGAGCGGCCGGCTCATAACCGGTTGGTCCCGGGTTCAAGTCCCTGAGGGCCCACCAAATCGCCCGCCGTCGGCTGTAAATGCAGCTGGCGGCGGGCTTGTTTTTGTGGTACACTGTCGATAATTTACATAAGTGTGATGGGGGATTGGATATGTCCAACTCGGCATGGCGGTATTTCAGCGTCAAACTCATCTACCAAATAGTTGTGTTCGGCAACCCGATTGCCGAACGAGTCGATGAATACTATACTGATGACCACACTTTTTTTGAGGAAAGTATTGTTCTGGTCCGGGCGCAGTCGTTTGATCATGCCTATACGCTTGCGGAAAACAGGGCGCACCAGGTTGAACACATTGCTGTAAATCCGTATGGACAGACTATCGAGACCAAACTGGTTGACGCCATAGATTGCTTTGAGATTGGCGAGAGTATTGGCACAGGTGTAGAGGTATATTCAGCCATAACGCCACAGCGCAAGTGCGTGACTCAAAGCGGGTACTTGAAGCGTCAGTATGGATACAATCTAGATGACTACACTGAAAACACAAGACGAAAAGAAGCGTTTGCACGGTTGCAGACGGTAATTTCCTATGAGGAATTTAGCCAGTGGAGGAAGACATAGTCAATATGACCGATTCAACCATCCATACCGTGCTGTTTAACCTTGACGGCACACTGACCGGCCCCAAGGAGGGCATCTGTAAGTCCTATTAGTACGCGCTGCGGCACTATCGACGGTCACTCGACGATCTAGGCCCTTTGTGCCGCTGATTGGGCCGCGGCGGCGGGCTTGCTTTTGTGGTAAAACATATTCGCGTGCTATGTGTCTGCGATGAGGTGATAACTTGGAGATTGTGATTGACGGAGTGGCGGCTATTTGTGATGTTTCCAGCTCATATTTGCAGCTTAATGATGTAGACGGCGCAGCGCTCAGCGGTGTTTGGCCGAAGCTTGCAACTGACTACGCGGGTTTTGACAAGTGGTTATGCTACCACAACTCACCGGCCCCTGTCGAATTTCTGGAGGAGATTGGGGCAGTCATAGTAGACGATTGCGTCGAAATGCGGGCAACGTCTGCGCTCACGTTGCCGCGTAACACATTGCCGGTTCGGCAAATTGGCGATCACGAGTTTGACGCGTTTGCGGTACATCACGATAAGCAAAACGCTGAGATGTACTGGAACAGTGAGCGTATCAGGCGGGATAGTAAAGATTGGGCGATTTTTACAGTTGACAGACCGGTTACTGGCTATTTGTTGCTATCGTTGCGTGATGCCACTCAGGCGGAGATATTCAGCGTGGACGCGTGTAGTCAAGAGGCATGCGAGGCGTTACTTTCATATGCTGCCGCATGTGCCTTTCAAGCGGGAAGGCGAGAAGTG
Source organism: Oscillospiraceae bacterium (assembly GCA_031549605.1). GTDB lineage: Bacteria > Bacillota > Clostridia > Oscillospirales > UBA929 > WRAI01. Next base: position 1,747 of record JAVBPM010000058.1, read on the forward strand.
CTATATATGGCAGATGTGGGTGCAGCGGGTGTGAAGGCGGCGCTGCAAATCGGGTTTGTCGCCAAAGGCCACTATCAAGGGTATCGGGTGAAACGCACGCAACACACAGGTTGAACATAACGAAATGAGGCTTTATATGACCGACACAACGATACATACCGTGCTGTTTGACCTTGACGGCACGCTGACCGACCCCAAGGAGGGCATTTGCAAGTCCTATCAGTATGCGCTGCGGCACTATGGGCGGCAGGCTGACGACCTTGACGCCTTTGTGCCGCTGATTGGGCCGCCGCTGCAGGCCTGCTTTGTCGAGCATCTGGGCTTTGCGCCCGAGCAGCTGGACGAGGTGGTGGCGGTGTTTCGCGACTACTTTGGCACACGCGGCCTGTATGAAAACCGCGTCTATGACGGCATTGTTGACCTGCTGGCGGCGCTGCAAGCGCGTGGGCAGCGGCTGGCGCTGGCGACCTCCAAGGCCGAGTTTTTTGCCGTCAAGATTATGGAGCATTTTGGTTTGAGCCGCTATTTCGACGTGATGGTGGGCAGCGAGTTGGACGGGCACCGCGTGGCCAAGGCCGACGTCATTGCCGAGGCGCTGCGGCGGTTGGAGTTGACTAATGGACGCGGCGTGGCGATGGTCGGTGACCGCGAGCACGATGTAATGGGCGCACAGGCCAACGGGCTGCGCTCGGTAGGCGTTTTGTATGGCTACGGCGACCGCGCCGAGCTGGCGGCGGCGGGTGCCGACGACATCATCGCGACGGTGGGCGATTTGCGCGCCTTGTTGCTGGGCTGAAACATAATGCACTGCTGCGCCGTTTTATGGTTGAGGTGATAGTATGGAACTTAAACCGATGGAAACCTACCCCGAGCCGCGCTATCCGACCAAGGCCAAGCTGCGCCATGCGCTGTCAGGCAAGGCGGGGCTGGCTGTGGGATTGACGCTGGCCTCGACACTGGCGCTGGGCGGCTGTAGCACACTGCTGGGCTACAGCATCGGTGTGATTTCCGGCGAAGATGGCCCCACTGAGATTGTCATTACGCCGCCGGAGCCGACCGAGTATGTGATTGAGGGCGACATAGCTGTTCCGACAGCGCCGCCGACGGACTTTATAACGGGCGGTGTGCCGGTGCTGGAGCCTGTCGAAGATGTTCGTGTGACAGACGGCTATGCGCCCGCGCCTACCGACTGTCCGACAACCGAACCCCAGCCATGATTTTTACACTGCACCTGACAAAAGCCTGCAACCTCGCCTGCGACTATTGCTATGTCGACAAGCAGCAGCCGGCTGAGATGAGCCTTGAGACGGCGCGTGCCGCTGTTGACCTGCTGCTGTCGCACAACGACCGCTATCTGGGACTGCTGTTCTTTGGTGGCGAGCCGTTGTTGCGTGGTGCGTTAATTCGGCAGGTCGTCGACTATGTGCGCCACCAGCCCCGCGCCGTCGACCTGCACTTGACCACCAATGGGCTGCTGTTGGACGACGCATGGCTCGACTATGCCGCTGCCGTCGGGCTGCAGTTTGCCATTAGCATTGACGGCACGGCCGCCGCGCACGACGCGCATCGACGTTGCGTTGGCGGCAACGGGTCGCATGACGTGGTGGCGAAGCACGCCAGTGCGCTGCTACAGCGCCAGCCGAGGGCATCGGTGCTGTCGGTGGTGTCGCCGGACACCGTAAGCGGCTTCTACGACAGCGTCGTGTCACTCTATGCGCTGGGCGCGCGCAAGCTGGTGCCGGCGATCGACTACACTGCCGATTGGCAGCCGCGACATTTCAACGTGCTGGCCGAGCAATATGAGCGGTTGGCGGCGTGGTACGAACGCACGACGCGGGCGGGTGAGTACTTTTACTTTGCGCCCTTCGACAGCAAGATTGATTCGCACATCAGCGGCGACGATTATGCAGCGCACCGCTGCCAGCTGGGGCAGCGGCAGGTGTCAGTTGGGCAGGACGGCACGCTGTATCCCTGTCTCGAATTTGTCGGCGATGAGTCCTATGCCATTGGCGACGTGTGGCATGGCTTTGACGCTGTACGCCGCGCTGCGCTCTTTGAAGCCAGCGAAGCCGACCAGCCCGAGTGCGCGCGCTGCGCGCTGGCGACACGCTGCCAGCACAACTGCGGCTGCACCAACAAGCGCTGCACCGGCCGCATTGACCGCGTGCCACCGGCGCTGTGCGCCCACGAGCGTATTGTCATTCCCATCGCCGATCGGTTGGCGGAGCGGCTGCTTGATGTGCCGACATTTATCGCCAAACAATATCGTTAAAAAAATGCGGAAAAGCCTTGCAATTTTTGCGGCCATGGTGTATACTACGTCTGCTGTCTATTCCGCAGACACGAAGGAGGTGTCCCACCATGGCAAAATGTTCCGTCTGTGATAAAGGTGTTTCTTTTGGTATCAAGCTGTCGCACTCGCACCGCCGTACCAACCGCACCTTCAAGCCCAATGTGCGCCGCGTGAAAGCGCTGGTAAACGGCACGCCGTGCCACGTCTATGTTTGCACCCGCTGCCTGCGTTCGGGCAAGGTGACGCGCGCCGTCTAATTGCATCGTTGCATACTGAAAGGCACGGACAATGTCCGTGCCTTTTTTCTGCGCGCAGTTATAGCCGAATGGCGTCGAGCTCGTCGGCCGGTTGCTCAGCTGGCTTGCGCAGCCATAGCCAGAGCACAAGGCCCATGGCCGCCAGCATGGCGATGCCGCCGGCCGCCAGCGGGAGCATATACTTGCCCTCCCAGTAGCCGCCGAGGTATTGACTGTAGCCGCTGAAGCTGCCAATAAAAACGAAGAGCGGCACAGTGTACGCCAGCGCCTGCCGCGCGGTGACGGCGTAGATAATGGCCAGAATATCGGCCAGATAGTAGTAGCGGTCGTGCATGTGCGGCAGCAGCCAGACGATGCCCATACACAGCAGCAGCGCCAGCGTCAGGAAATCGCGGGCGCTTGTTTTGCGTTTGGCAGCCGTCAGCGCCAGCAGCGCGATGACGTAGACACAGGCCAGCACGACAAACAACTGCGGGAGCCAGACGGGCGTGTTGTAGGAGTCGGGTGTGCCATTGTAAAGTCGCGGCTGAATCGCGGGAAAGAATATGCCCAGCAGGTTGCCGCAGTTGAGACAGAGATACATGTCGTAGGTCTGGGTCTGGCTGCCGTAGATGGACCGCGCGCTGTCCAGCGGCCGGCCGGCCAGCAGGGTTGGTGCCAGCATGGCGAAGAAGACGGCGACAAACACGCCCAGCATGGCGGCCGCCTTGCGCGCCGTGGCGCGCAGCTTTTGGCTGTTGTCGCCCTCCGTGCTGTGCCACAGCAGCACCAGCACCCAAAAATAGGCGGGTAAAAAGAAAATTGTTTGCAGCTTGAACGAAAAGGCCAGTGCCGCCATGGCGGCCGACAGCAGCAGCTTTTTCTGTCCGGCGAACAGCACGGCCAGCACGACAAACACCGCGTACAGCACATCACACTGCGCCCAGTAGGCGCTGTTGAGCCACGTGATGGGGTAAAAGAGCGCCAGCCCAAACGCCAGCAGCACCGCCGCTTGCTTTTTGGCGAAAAAACGAACCGTTTCAGCCACGGCAATGGTCAGCGCCAAATCGGCGACGATGGAGACAAACTTGATGAGGTAGATGTCGGGCAGCGACGAGCGCGAGATGAGCGTGAGGATGTAGAGATAGGGCATATTGTAGTCGCCCGGCGCGTTGGCCAGCGCCTCGGCGACTGTCTTGCCGCGCAGCTCGGCCACCCAGCTGGATAAGAATTGGTTATAGTCCTGCGTAAAGTGCCATGTGCCGAGAAGCGGCCGGTCGAGACACCACACGCGCAGCATCAGCCCGCCGATGAGCAGGCAGAGCGCGATGAAAAATAGCTTGGGGCTAGCAAACAGCGGTCGGCGGAAGCAGAGGTAGCAAGCACATAGCAGATAGGCCAGCAGAAAGAGCTGCATCAGCGCCAGCTCGGCGTTGCGGTCAATGTACTGCCCCAGTACCGGCTGCAGATGAAAGGCGTCGGTGGCGGCAAAGAGGCCGAAGAGCGCGCCGCCGCCGACCAGCGCCAGCAGCACACGCGTCAGCGGCGTGTCGTAACGGTTGGCGGTCACGGTTGCACCTCCATAAGCTGCGACAGCGGCGTTGCGCCGTCAACAACGGTGCCCTGCTGCTCGCGGAACTGACCGGCGGCCGGGCTGCCGGCGGAGTCCCAAATGCTGTAGGGCGTTGGGTCGGCGGCATGCTGACCTGTTTCCACGCAGGTGTAGTGGTCGCTGCACAGTAGCACGCGCAGATGCTTGTCGGCCATGCCGTCGAGCACGGCGGCGGCCGCGGCATCGACCAGCTCAATGGCCGCCAGCTTGTCGGCCAGATTCATAGCGTGGCTACAGTCGTCGGGCGCTTCAATGTGCAGCAGCACAAAGTCGTGGTCGTCAAAGGCGCGCACCGTCGCGGCGGCTTTGGCGCGCCAGTGGGTGTGCAGCGTGCCGGTGGCGCCGGGCACGTCAATCACGTCCAGCCCGCACAGGCGCGCCAGACCGCTGACCATCGGCACGGCGGTGACACAAGCACCCGATTTTCCAAAGCGGCTGGCAAAGATTTCATACTGTGGCATAACGCCGCAGCCCCACGGCCAGACGCCGTTGGCGTCGGGCAGGTCGCGCAGCACGGCGCGACCCAGCGTCATCAGTGCCTTGACAAAGGCATCGCTGGGCAGAGACTTGGCCAGCGATGCGCCGATGACGTTGTGCGGCGGTGTCGGCAGCGACGACGGCGGTGCATGGTTGCCAATCAACAGCTGACGGAAGGTGTCCTGCCGGTGCAGTACGACGTCGTGCTCGGCCAGCAGCGCGGCAAAGCGCTTGTCGGCCAGCAGTGCGTCGGCGGCGGCCAGCGCCTGCTGCGACGTCAGTTCGGGGCAGGCATTGAGCAGCTTGTCGTTATCGTTAAAGGTAACAAGATTAAGCCGCATGGCCCATTGGCCCGGCTGCATGGCAACGCCCAGCCCAGCCGCTTCGACGGGTCCCCGGCCGGTCAGCACCTCTACGCCGTAGCCCATCAGGATGGGAATGGCCGTCTCGGTGCCGGCGGACTGGCCGTCGGGGATAGAGCGCGCGCTGCCGATACGCTGGCCGGCCAGCTTGTCCAGTGTCGGCGTAAGCGCCGCCTGCAGTGGCGTGCGGCCGTCAAGGGCACGCACCGGCGCATCGGCCATGCCGTCGCCGATAATCATTAAATATTTGGTCAAAAAACATCACCTGACTGCCATTATAGCAAATGTGTCACACACACGCAAGAACGAGCAAATGCGGCGATAGACATTCCATAATTTTCCAATAATTCAACAGAGTTTTCCACAATTTTACAGTTGCACGTCGCGTGTGACAAAAGGCTATTGCGGCGCAGGAGGTTGAGCGCTCCAAACGCTAGTGGCGTTCTTTGTTTCCGAATGTCACATTTTTTCCGCATTTGCTTGACAATCTCGCTTCGGTATGGCAAACTGTATGGCGGATTGCAAAGAGAGATAATGCTATATTACGGGATGCAAGGGGTAGATGGGCTTGAAGAAAACGACGCGAATTTTGTCGCTGATGGCGATTTGCATGGCACTGACAGTGGTGCTGTTTGGCTGCAATGCGCCGAAACAGGTGGCCACACCGGCCCCTAGCCCGAGCGCCACACCGACGGCGACCGAGACAATTACCACGGCGCCGGCCACACCGTCGCCGACTGTTGCGCCGACGCCTACGATAGCGCCGACTACGGTGGCACCGTCGCCGTCGCCCACGGTCGAGCCGACCAAAGAGCCGACGCCCAAGCCTACGGCTAAGCCGACGCCTAAGCCTACACCTAAGCCAACGAAAAAACCGACACCTAAGCCGACACCCAAGCCGACGCCCAAACCGACACCTGAGCCGACAGCGGCGCCGGCTACCGAACAGCCGACGGCCACGGCCGTCAGTGGCGACGCCACCGCCGCACCGACGGCAGAGCCGACACCCAAGCCGACGGCCGCGCCCGACCGCTTTCCCAACCCGCCCGAGTCCTATAAGATGCCTTACTACATCTACATGGAAAAGGGTTCGCACACGCTGACGGTCTTTGGCCGGGACGGCAACGGCAACTACTCCAATGTCGTCAAGCGCTTCTGCGCCTCAACCGGCAAGAGTTCGGGCATGACGCCGCCGGGCACCTACAACGTCAAGGGCAAGATGCGCTGGATTAAATTTAGCGCCACCGCCTACGGCCAGTATTGCACCACACTGTCGGGCACCGATGTCAAAATTCACTCCTGCCTGTACAACACCCAGAACAACGCCGATCTCATGGTGAGCACCTACAACAGTCTGGGCACCAACTGCTCGTCGGGTTGCCTGCGCGTGACCTGCGGCAACGCCAACTGGATTTACAACAATTGCGAGGCCGGTACCATTGTGCAGATTGTCAACGGCAGTCCGCGCGGCACCTCCTCATCAAGGCCCAAGGCGCTGCCCAGCAATACCAAATACGACCCGACTGACCCCGGGGCCAAATAGCAACGACAACATAAAAAGTCCGCCCAATCGATTGATTGGGCGGACGGTTTAACAAGAGCTATTGCGGCGTTACGCCGTTACAATAGTAGGTGACGCAGGTGACCACGCCGTCAGCCATGTCGAAGAGCAGCTGTGGGCACCGGGCGGCCACGTTATCGGCGCCCAGTACATAGGTCAGCACGCCGTTGCCCGGATCAGCCGTCTGGTCGGCCGGCTCGTCGTCGATGTAGCCGCTGCCGTAAGCGGCAATAATGTCCTCCAGCTTGTCGCCGACACGCACGTCTTTGCTTGTGCCGTACTTGGCGCTGCTCAGCTCAATGCCGTAGAGAACGTCCTTGCCGTCGACCGGCACGGTGTAAATGGTGATGTCGTCGTAGATAAAGGACTTGTCGTCGCCGACGTAGTCGCAGCTGGGTGAGGCCGACACCTCATAGCCGTCGCCCAGCGCCTTTTGCAGAGCGCTCCAGTCCTGCATGTACGATGCCGTGACGCTTTCGATGGTCACGTTGAAATCGGCGGCCGAGAAGCTGTCCATGGCAGCGACGCTGGTCGGCTGTGCGGTGGCAGACGGCGTATCGCTTTTGTCATTGCAGGCGGTCAACGAAAGCGGCGTGAGCAGCAGCGCGGCGGCCAGCAGGCCCTTTTGCATACGGTTCATAGTATCATCCTTTTCTATTGTTGTCGTCACGATTTTACACAATATGAGCCTATAAGTCAAACAGTTTTGCGCAATTAGTCGAGTTGCTACGGAGGTGTTGTCGTTGAAGAAATACATGGCGCTGTTGGCCTGTACGGCGGTGGCTGTGCTGGGGCTGTATGTTGCCGTTGGCTATGCCGCCGGACTGGCCGTCGATGAAATAGACCGCAGCTTCCAGCGGCGGTATGAAGCCGACGCATTCGGCTATTACAGCAAGTATGCCGACGGTATGCCGCTGGCCAACCAAGTTGTGCTCGAACAAATCAAGTGCCTGGACAACGACGAGACAAACTATGTGGTAATCGGGTCGTCGACAACGCAGGAGGGCGTGCTGGAACAGCAATTGCAGGCGCATCTGCCCGCCGACGTCCACTACGTCAAATGTGCCGCGCCGGGCATGGGTATCAACGAGCTGATCATGATGGTTGACCTGCTTGAGCAATACGGCAATGTCAAGCTGGACAAGCAGGATGTTGTGAAGATTGACATCGGCGTCGGCTTTTTCAAAAACAGGACGCGCGCCGAGAGTATTTTAGCCCAGACGCTGGAGGCCGGCGGTGTCTATCGTGTTGACGCCGACAATCACGTCAGCTCGGGCCTTGGCTGCGCGGCGCTGTACATGCCGTTACTGAAAACGCAGAGCCTTATCAGTGAAACCAAGGTGCTGCTCAAAGACGAGAGCATTACCGTTAAGCCATATGACCCGTCGCTGTACAAGCGCTACCAAAGCCTGTGGGTGCGCTGCCTGCACGACTTTGACCTGTCGGCAGGCGAGCAGCAGCGGTTCCTTGACGCGCTGGAACGGTTGTCCAAGTACACCAATGTGGTGGTTGAGAGTATGTACGCCGGCTCGTGGCTGCGCGAGACGCCGCAGGGCCAGAGCTACCAGACGTGGGTTGACGAGTCGCTCAAGCCGTGGCTGGCGGCTCGTGGCATGAAGCTGATTGACAACGCAACCGCCCTGCCCGACGCGCAATACGTGGAGCAGTCGCACCTTAACTATGCCGGTCGCGTGGCCTACACCCAGCTCGAGCAACAAGTCATTGCCGACACACTGCAGGTCGTTGGCTGAAGGAGACGCTGTATGACAAATCGCAACGACGAGCGCCTTGCGCTGTTGGAAACGGCGCTGCACGACCGACAGCTGGCGCAACGACCCGTTGCCGAGCTGCTGGGGTTGGCCAAGAAGCTGGGCAAATGCGAGGCTGACTACACAGCGCGTCACCCCGAACTGGTGGCCAAGCGCATTACCGTGCTGGGCTCGGCCAGTACCCAGCTGTTTGTGCAGCTGCTGCGCCTGTTTCTCTACCAGCAGGGCGTGGCGCCGATTATTCGCGAGGGCGAGTACAACAGCATTGACATGGAGTGCATGGACGACAGCTCGCCGCTCTACGCCGAACAGCCCGATCTGCTGCTGCTGTTGACCCACCACAGTGATAGTAGGGGCAGGCCGGCGCTGCTGGCCGAACCGTCTCAGTCCGACGCGTGGCTGGATGAGCAGGCCGGCTTTTATCAAGCGCTATGGGATAAGCTGGCGCACAAGCTGCCCAAGACCAAGATTGTGATGAGTAATTTTGCGCTGCCCGCCGAGCGCGAGCTGAGCAACTGGGAGGCCAACGCCGTTTATTCGCGCACGACAGTCATGCGTCGGCTCAATACCAAGCTGACCCAGTGCCGCCCGACGCAGGTGACGCTGGTCGACGTCGAGCACCTGTGCTCCAGCTACGGCAAGTGGGCCTGGTTTAGCGCCAAAGACTACCATTTGAGCAAGCTGCCGTGCAGCATCAACGCCTTGCCGCAGCTGGCCTTTGCCTACGCTCGACAGGTCGCCGCCCTGTGCGGCAAAACGCGCAAGTGTCTGGTGCTTGATTTGGACAACACGGTGTGGGGTGGCGTTGTCGGCGACGACGGTGCCGACGGCATCCAGCTTAGCCCCAATCACCCGGTGGGCGAGTCGTTCCTCGCCTTTCAACACTATGTCAAGGCGCTCAAAAATCGCGGCGTGATTCTCGCCGTGTGTAGCAAAAACGAGGAGGAT
>JAVBPM010000056.1:0-12721 GCA_031549605.1 Oscillospiraceae bacterium
GGCGCATAAAGCCAAACCCGTCGAAGGTCATGGTGCACAGCAGACCGGCGGGCAGCAGCGAGAGAAAGACCGACATGCGCAGCAAGGTGAGGTGGCTGCGCAGCCGGTCGGCGTCGTCGCGCCGCGCGGCGGCACGCAGCAGCCACAGGCAGACGCCATTGAGCAGTAGCGGAAGCGCCATGACGGTGAGCAGCAAGTGCAGCATGGTCAGACCGTGGTTGGCCTCGTCGATGCAGTCGTGGTTAAGGCCGAGACCCGGCGTGGCGTACGCCAGCGCCAGACCGACCGCCACCAGCAGCATCGGTAGGGTGTAGAACAGCGTGTACGCGAAAAAGGGCGGGCGCTTGAGCCAGTCGAGCAGCGGTCGAGCGCCGGGGTCGGGTGTGGAAGGGTTCATCACGCCACCTCCTTGCGGTACTATGAATACGGCGCAGCGTCGCCATTTGTTTCAAATAGCAAAAGACACGCCGAAGCGTGTCTTTAAGGGCAAAGGTGGCGTTACGGCGACAGTGGGGAAAAGATGTCGCTAATCGCGAAGCCATACAGTTGGCATAATTGAAATAAATAAAACGCTTCAAAATCCTCGCCGCTCTCTATTTGCGTCAGTGTGATTGTGTCGATGCCGGACAGGTCGGCCAGCTGCGCCAGCGACCAGCCCTTTGACCAGCGCAGTGCGCTCAGATTGGCGTACATGGTGTCCATCGCCTTGGCGTTTTGCTCTTTAATGTCCATCCGAATCATCTCCTGTTTCTATTATCACCCAATTTGGGTGAAATGTCAACACTCAAATTGAGAGTTGCTATAATAAAGGAGGGGGGAGTGCCAATGAAAACACGAATTAGGGATTTAAGAGAAGACAAAGATTTAAGCCAAAAGGCGATAGCCGAAGCGTTGAAAATTCCGACAAATACTTATAGGAATTATGAGCTTGGAATTAGAACGTTGCCGCCAGATATTCTGGTTAAGATTGCGGAATACTATCAAACGAGCACCGATTTTGTTTTAGGGCTGACGGATCATAGAGAGGCATATCCCAACAAATAGCAAAAGACACGCCGAAGCGTGTCTTTTTATGTTGCGTTGCTTATTTTTTCTTGCTGCCCGCGTCTTCCATTGCGATGACGACGCGGCCGTTGTAGGTGCCGCACGCGCCGCACATACGGTGCGCCAGCTTAAATTCGCCGCATTTGGGGCAGGCGATCAGATGGGGCGTCGCCAGCTTCCAGTGGGAGCTGCGGCGTTTGTTGCGACGCTGTTTAGATACCTTACTCTTTGGGACTGCCATGGTTACACCTGCCTTTTAATTGTGTCAATTATTTATTTTGTGTTGCGTGTCCGAAAAGTTAATCGCGGGGCTGCCAGTCTTTTAAGGCGTCCCAGCGCGGATCGGTGGGGGTGGTGTCACAGTCGCACTCGGTGTCGTTGCGGTTGCAGAAGCAAACGGGGCATAGACCCAGACAGTCGTCGTGACAAACGTGGTAGGTCGGCACCTCGAGCAGTAGTGCCAGTGTCAGCGGCTCGATGCAGTCAACGGCTTCGCCGGTGATGGCGATGGCTTCGTCGTCGGCCTCGTCATCGACGCTGCCGTCGGTGAGCAGAAACTCGCGCTCAAGTGTAAACGGCACTTGACAGCTTACGCCGCAGCGGTCGCACAGCATGGTTAGCTGTGTGGTGCAGGTGAGGCTCAGCCGCAGCACGCCGCCCTGGTTGTAGGCGATGCCGGTCACCTCGACCGGCTGCTGAAAGGGTTGCTGCGTGCCGACGGTTTGTGCGCTGAGGGTAAGGCTGCCCTCGACGGGAATGCGTGTGCCGGGGTTGCCTAGCGTTGCCACAGAAAACTTCATGGTTCACCTCAATGCCGCAAAACATTCTACAAGACGGGCGCTGAAATGTCAAGCCTTTTCTTGCGTGCGGCGCGTGTTACTTCTTTTTTTTGAACAGCAGCAGGATGGCCACCGCCACGACGGCCACGAGAATGATAATCAGCGCGTCACTCATGCGGCGGTTAGGCGTCGGCGCGCACGGTCAGCCATTTGTCGTTGATGGCCTTGGCGTTGTCGCTGGACACGAAGATAAAGGGCTTGCCGCCGTTGTCAACGGTCGCTTCGTCGGGGTAGGCGATGTCGGAATTGGCGACTTCCTCGGACAAAAAGTCGCGCGCGGCGCTGATGGGCGTCGAGTAGCCGAGGTAGTCCATGTTCTGACCCGAGATTTCGGGGTCGCACAGGAAGTTGATGTAGGCCTCTGCCGCCTCCTTGTGCTTGGCGCCCTTGGGAATGCAGATGCCGTCGACAAAGTAGTTGAAGCCCTCTTTGGGACGCACAAACGCCAAATCGGGGTTGTCGTTCATCATATACAGGCAGTCACCGGCGTAGTAAGGCGCAATCCACGCCTCGCCCGACACCATGCTGTCGAAAATCTGGTCCATGACGTACTGCTGCACCAGCGGGCGCTGTTCTTTCAGCTTGTCGGCGATGGCGTTGATGTCGTCTTGGCTGGTCGGGTTGATGTCGCGACCCAGCAGCAGTGCGCCGATGCCAAAGGCGTCGCGGGCGTTTTCAAACATGAGAATCTTGCCCTTGAAATCGGGGTCCCACAACGCGCCCCAGCTGTCGACCGGCTTGGTGATGAACTTGGTGTTGTACACCAGACCCACCGTGCCCCAGGTGTAGGGCACCGAATAGCCGTTGGTGGGGTCGTAGGCGGGATTGAGGAAGCGGGCGTCGATGTTTTTCAGGTTGGGAATGTTGTCGTAGTTGAGCTTTTCCAGCATATCCTCGGCAATCATCTGGGCAATCATGTAGTCGGACGGAATAATCACGTCGTAGCTGGAGCCGCCCGTTTTCAGCTTGGCGTACAGCGACTCGTTGGTGTCGTAGGTGGTGTAGTTGACCTTGATGCCGGTGCGCTTGGTAAACTCGGCGTTGATGTCGATGCTGTCGTCACTGCCGTCGGCGATGTACTGACCCCAGTTGTAGACGTTGATGGTGACGCTGTCGCTGTCACCTTCGCTGCTGCAGCCGCTGAACAGCGACAGTGAGAGCACGAGGCAGAGCGTGAGGGCGAGGATTTTTTTCATAGGTTTGTTTCTCCTTTCGTTGGCGCGGTTATCGCTTGCCCAGCGCGCCAAAGCGGACGCGCTTGTCGGTGCGTTTGCTGTCACGCGCCTGCAACAGGTTCATCAGCACCATGACCACCAGTACGATGGTGAACAGCAGGGTGAACAGCGCGTAAATCTTGGGCGGTAGCGGCTTTTTGGTGTAGTTGTAAATCTCGACGGGCAGCGTGACAAACTTGGGCCCGTAGACAAAGTAGCTGATGACAAAGTCGTCGAGCGACATGGTAAACGCCATCATGCTGCCGGCGATGACGCCCGGCATGATTTCGGGCAGGATGACCTTGAAAAACGACTGCGCCGGGGTACAGCCCAAATCGAGCGCCGCCTCGTTTAAGTGCGGGTCCAGCTGCTTGAGCTTGGGCATGACCGACAGCAGCACGTAGGGCAGGCAGAAGGTGATATGCGCGATTAGCAGCGTGCCAAAGCCCATGATGTCCTCGGTGTTGAGCATGCGCCCGAAAAAGACAAACAGCAGCGCCAGCGACACGCCGGTGACGATGTCGGGGTTGGTCATGGGGATGTTGGTGATGTTCATCACCACGGCACGCATGCGCTTGTTCATGGCGACAATGCCAATCGACGCCGCCGTGCCCAGCACCGTGGCGATGACCGCCGCCAGCAGCGCGAGGATCACGCTGTTGAGCAGCAGCTTGAGCAGCATCTCATCCTTGAACAATTCGCCGTACTGGTGCAGCGACATATCACTGAATAGCGAGAAGGTGCGGCCGCCGCTGAAGCTGGCCAAAATCAGCAGAATGATGGGCAGGTAGAGGAAGATGAAGCACAGCCACGTCACGGTTTTCAGCGTCTTGCTCATGACAGCACCGCCTCTCCCGTTTCGTCGGTGAACTTGTTCATCACGCTCATGCAGATGAAAATCATCAGCATCAGCACCAGCGACATGGCGGCGCCGAGGTTGGGGTTGTAGCTGCTCTTAAATTCACTCTCGATGACGTCACCAATCAGCGTCATGGTGGGCGGTCCCAGCTTTTTGGTGATGTAGAAGGTGCTGACGGCGGGCACAAAGACCATGGTGATGCCCGACACAATGCCCGGCAGGCTCAGCGGCAGCGTCACCTTGCGCAGCACCGACAGCTTGTCACAGCCCAAGTCCTGCGCCGCCTCGATGGTGCGGCGGTCGATTTTAATGAGGATGCTGTGCAGCGGCAAAATCATGTAGGGCAGGTAGTTGTAGACCATGCCCAGCACCACCGCGCCGCGCGTGCGAATGAGCGGCAGTGGCCCGACGCCGATGTGACCCAGCAGCTGGTTGATGATGCCGGTGTCCTTCAGCAGCTCGACCCACGCCAGCGTGCGCAGCAGAAAACTCATGCACATGGGCAGTAGAATCAGCATAATCAGTAGCGACTGTGCGCGCGGCTTGCACTGCGCGATGGCGTACGCGACGGGGTAGCCGATTAGCAGGCAAATCAGCGCCGCGATGGCACCCAGCAGAATCGAATCGAGGAAGGTGGGCAAAAAGTTGCCGATTTGGCCGAGATTGGCCAGTGTAAAGGCGCCGTTGCCGTCGGTAAAGGCGAAGTAGGCCACCACCAGCAGCGGCACGACGATGAAAATCACCATCCACACCACATAGGGCGCGGCGGCCGTCCTAGTCCTCATGGCCGTCCTCCGACGCGCCGTCGTCGGACTGGTCGGCGTCCTCGTCGTCGGGCACGACCTCCAGCTCGTCAAACGCGGCTGAGTAGGAGCTGTAGTCGCCAAATTCGCCCGAGTATTTGCTCTTTTTCATAATATGGATGTCCTCGGGGTTGAGCTTGATGCCGATTTCGCTGCCCTCTTCTTGGTAGTCGGTCGATTGAATGAGCCACTTGAAGCCGGCAAAGTCGACGATAATGTCGTAGTGGACGCCCTTGAATGTAATGTTGGTCACGCGCCCCTTGAGGTGGCCGTCGCGGGCATCGACAATGTCGATGTCCTCGGGGCGGATAACGACGTCGACCGGCTCGCGCTTGGCAAAGCCGCTGTCCAGACAGGGGAATTTGCGGCCGAAGAACTCAACCAGTCTGTCGTCGAGCATGACGCCGTCGAGAATGTTGGATTCGCCAATAAAGTCGGCGACAAAGGCGTTTTGCGGCTCGTTGTAGATGTCCTCGGGCGTGCCGACCTGTTGGATTTCGCCCTTGTCCATGACGACCACGGTGTCAGACATGGTCAGCGCCTCTTCCTGGTCGTGCGTGACGTAGACAAAGGTAATCTCCAGCGCCTGTTGAATGCGCTTCAATTCGTTTTGCATGTCCTTGCGCAGCCGCAAGTCCAACGCGCCCAGCGGCTCGTCGAGCAGCAGCACGCGCGGTCGGTTGACAATGGCGCGCGCGATGGCCACGCGCTGCTGTTGTCCACCCGACATCTGGTGGGTGCGGCGCGTGTCAAAGCCTTTTAAGTTGACGATTTCCAGCGCCTCGTCGACGCGCTGCTTGACCTCGGCCTCGGGCAGCTTGGCGATTCTAAGCCCAAAGGCGATGTTGTCGTAGACGTTGAGGTGGGGAAACAACGCGTAGCGCTGAAACACCGTGTTGACGTGGCGCTTGTGGGGCGGCACGTCGTTTATTTTGTCACCGTTGAAGTAGATGCTGCCCGCCGTCGGCGTTTCAAAGCCGCCGAGCAGGCGCAGCGTCGTTGTTTTGCCGCAGCCGCTAGGGCCCAACAGTGTGAGAAATTCCTTGTCCTGAATCGAGAGATTGATGTTGTTGAGGATAATCTCGTCATCAAACGCCATCACGCAGTCGGCGATGCGCATGATTTCGGCCATGTATCACGCCACCTTTCGGTCTTTTTCGGTGAGCATCACTATACAGACAAAAACGCGAAATGTCAACATTTTTTCGCAAAAAATTTGAAGATTTCGGCAGGGTGTTAAAGGACTTTGTGAAAAGCTTGAAAATGCTCGCGAATACTCGCAAATGCTCCGCCGTGCTTTGGCGGCATTGTTTGCTGATGAACTCGGACGATTGAGAGTAGTTTGCCTCGCTGCTGTGCTATGATACTGCTGTATAGAAAAAACAACGGCGCCGCATGGCGATCGGCGCCGCTGGGAGGGTGGATTTTGAGGGGTTTGCGACAGGCTGTGCCGTTCTTGTGACGGGCACAGTAACGTTACAGAAACAGCACAGTAACGGGCACAGTAACGGCACAGTGACGTTACTGTAGCGTTGCTGTGACGCACCTACCGTACCTAACCCAACAAGACAAGACCTTACCCTACCTGACAAAACGCTACGCTACCAACGGCTAGAGCCGTTGATGCGTGGTGGGGGCGCTGTCGCGTCGGAGAGAAAGAGCGTCGTTAGTCGTCAGTAATGAGACGCAACTCTGTCAGTAAAGTGACAATTGATTGTTGCGAAAGTGATGTTTGATTAACAGATAAGATACTGTTTGGGTACACGGCTATCAGCTCGTTGCCGACGACATAAACAGCCGTTGCGCGCCAGGCCGGTCGGTCGACCGGTGCGCCCAGCTGGCCGAATTCGTCTTGCATGTAGCGCTCACGCACGGCGGCGCAGTCGCTGGTGAAAAGTGTGACCGGCGCTGTCTGGTTGCCGTTGTCGTACTCGACCTCGTGAATCTCCCAGCGCGCCAGAAAGGACTCGGATAGCATGAGATACCCGTCGTCGTCGGGCAACTGCGTATCCACCAGGCGATAGACGCCAAACAAGGCGAGAAACAGCGCCAGCGCGACCAGAAAGGTCTTGCCCGGGTCGAGCTTGAAGCGCTTTTGCGCCAGCAGCACCAGCATGACGCCGACGGCAATCAGCGCCAGCACCAGCGTGTCGCGGTAGGCCTCGACGTTGCCGCGCAGCCAGCCGAAACCCAGAATGGCGACAAGGGCGAGCGCGTACAGCAGCAGCACAATGCGCCACGCGGCGGCCAGCACACGGCGCGGCCACGCCCAATCGGGACGGTAACGCCGTCCGCTCCGCCGGTCGCGCTGTCGACGCACCATGCAGAGGGCAAAGTGAAGCAGCTCGACGCCCGATATTACGAGCGCAAGCAGCACAATGGGCGTAAACAGCAGCGCGATATTGTTGGAGACAAAGTTGGCGTATTGGTTGTAGGGTGAACGCAACTGAAGCCAGAGCAGCAACGGCCAAAACCAGAAGGCCCAGCGCAGCGCCAGTGTGCCGCGAGCCAGCACCGACGGCGACGGCTCCAACTGCCCGTCGTCGAGCGGCGGCGTACCGACCGGCGCGGCGTAGACGTGCAGGCGCGGCTGATAGCCGACATAGCGCCAGCCCAGCGCTTCGGCGCTTTGAATCATTTCGGGCGTGGGCTGGTAGCGGTTGTCGAGAAAATGGGCGGCGGGGTCAACCACCACGGTGTAGCTGACGGCCTCCGGCTCGGCTCTTTCAAAACGCTTCAAGCGGCCGCCGCTTTTGGGGCGCAGCCCTTGCAACGCCTTGGCCTCTAGGTAGGCCTTGAGCGTCGGCGCCTCAAAGGGCAGGAAAGCGGTCAGTGGCAGGCGAGCTTTCATAGCAAGCACTCCCTTCAACGCGCCGCCCAAGGCGGCAGGTTACGCAGCGTAAAGGTCTTACCGATTATATAGTCGAGCGGCGGCGCGGGCGGCGTCAGGTTAAAGGTGAGGCTGTAGGCGCACAGCGCCTGTCCGGCGTAGCCTTGTGCCGGTTTGCCGTACTTGCCGTCGCCCACCAGCGGGTGGCCGACAAAGGCCATCTGGGCGCGGATTTGGTGCGTGCGTCCGGTCAGCAGTTCAATTTCCAGCAGGCTGGTTTGACCGTCGGAGGACAGCGTGTTGTAGCGCAGCACGGCGGTGCGGGCGTCCTTGACCGGCTTGCGGAAGACGCTGACCTGCTTTTTGACCTCGTCGCGGCGCAGGTAGTGCGTCAGCTCGCCCGACGGCGACGACGGCTTGCCGACCACCAAACACAGATAGCGCTTGTTAATCTGCCGCAGCGCGATGCGCTCGTTGAGCAGCCGCAGCGCCGGTGCCGTCTTGGCCGCGATGACCAAGCCCGACGTGTTTTTGTCCAGCCGGTGCGCCAGCGACGGCGCAAAGCCGTTTTCCCTGGCGGGGTCCCACGCGCCGCTTTGGCGGCAGTAGGCCTGCACATGGCCGACCAGCGTATGGGACGCGGCGTGCTCGTCGGCGTGCACCGACAGACCCGCCGGCTTGTTGACGATTAACAGGTGCGTGTCCTCGTAGACAATGTCCAGCTGCGGCGCAACGGGCAGCGCGAGCGGCGGCGCGGCGCTGTCCAGCTTGTCGTCGGCGATGTACAGCGCCACGATGTCACCGGTGCAGACGCGCGCTGAGGGCGGCTGGTGCTTGCCCTGCAAGCGCACGCGCTTTTCGCGCAGCCAGCGCTGCCACAGTGCCGACGGCAGGTGGGGATAGGCGTTTTTCAAAAAGCGGTCCAGCCGCTGGCCGTCGTCGTTGGGTCCTACTGTCAGCTGTCGCATGGCTCGCCTCCTTATGACTGTGCAGTCTGCCGCCATTGTACCAAAGCGACGCGCGCTTGTAAAGGCTTGTGGCGCGGCGGTAAATGGGGTATACTGGGTCAAATGGAGGCGATTTTGTATGAAAAAATGGCTGCTGTGCGCCGCGCTGTTGCTGCTGGTTGGTTGTACGACCACAGAGACGACCACGCCGTCGCCGAGCGTCGCCGCGACCGACAACGGCTACGCGCTGAACTATACGTTAAAAACGCTCGACGGCACGACGGTGTCGCTGTCCGACTACGCCGGTCAGGTGGTGGTGCTCAACTTCTGGGCGTCGTGGTGCCCGCCCTGCCGCGCCGAGATGCCCGAACTCAACGAGCTGGATAAGCAGTGGAAGGAGAGCGGCGACGCCGTGCTGCTGACCATTAACCTGACCGACGGACAGCGCGAGCGCGCCAGTGACGCGCAGGCCTTTATCGACGAGACCGACTACGGCTTTACCGTGCTGCTCGACGAAAAAACGAAGATGGCGAGCGATTTTGAGGTCTATTCGATACCCCAGACTTTTATTTTGGACGCAAGTGGCAACATCGTCGACAGCATTGTCGGTCAGACGACGGCATCGGCGGTGCAGGCCAAGGTCGAGGCGGCTCGATGAGCGACGCGCTGCTGACCTTTGGCGAGGGCTTTGCCGCCTTTGTCTCGCCCTGCATCTTGCCCATGCTGCCCGTCTACCTCGTCTATCTGGCGGGCGGTCAGGCCTCGCAAAGCACGCGGCGGCTGCTGCTTAACACGCTCTGCTTTGTGCTCGGCTTTACCGTTGTCTTTGTCGCGCTGGGCGCGTCGGCGGCGGGGCTGGGCAAGCTGCTCAACCAAAACCGGCTGCTGTTGCAGCGCATCAGCGGCGGCGTGATGGTGCTGTTTGGGCTGCAAACAATCGGGCTGTTCAAGTGGCGCTGGCTCAACACCGAGCGGCGGCTGCACGCCGACCCGCGCGACTTGACGGCGGTCAAGTCCTTTGTCTTTGGCTTTGCCTTCTCCTTTGGCTGGACGCCGTGCGTCGGGCCGCTGCTGGGCGCCGCCATGTCGCTGGCGGCGGGCAAGGAAACGGTGTGGCACGGCGCGGCGCTGCTGCTCGCCTTTTCGCTGGGACTGGGCGTGCCGTTCGTGCTGGCGGCGCTGCTGATGGATCGGCTCAAGGGGCTGCTCGACTGGTTCAAGCGCCATATGCGCGCCGTGCAAATCGTCAGCGGCACGGTGCTGGTGCTGGCCGGTCTGGCGCTGCTGCTGGACGTTTTCGGCTACTGGCAACGGCTGTTTTTATAGCCATGATTTGCCCTTGACCTATCGCGTCGAAAACGATAGAATGTCATCAAATGGGGGAATGACCTTTGAAACGACTGACCGGCCTGTTGCTGGCCGTACTCTTGCTCTTTTCGCTTGTCGGCTGCTCGGGCAGCGGCTCGCGCGGCACGTTTGCGCCGTTTGGCGACCCGTTTGGTGACCCGTTTGGTCGCTTGACCGCTGCGCCGACGACGAGTGCGCCTGATTCAACCGGCACGGCGCAGCCGTCGCGCGACGGCGCGGCTATGCTGTGGGAGGTGACGAGCGACACCGGCGGGAGGATTTATCTGCTCGGCTCCATTCACGTCGGCACCAAGGACAGCTATTATCCGTTGCAGCGCTCGATTGTCGAGGCCTACGAGGCCTCCGATGTGCTGGCGGTCGAGTGCGACATTGTCGCCTATGAAAACGATACCGACCAGCAGATGCAAGCCGCGCAGCGCATGATGTTTACCGATGGCACGACCATTAAGGACCACCTCAGCACGACTACATACCGGCTCTACGAGCGCAAGCTGGCTGAGCTGGGCGACGCCTATCCCGTCGAGATGCTGGAGCGCATCAGGCCGGTGTTTCTCACCGACCTCTTTACGCAACATATGCTTGAAGCATCCGGATTTTCCAGCGATTACGGCATAGACCGGCACTTTTTGGAACTGGCGAAAAAGGAAAAGAAGCCGATTGTCGAATTGGAGTCGGTTGAGTTTCAATTGAGCATGTTTGCCGACACCGACGACGAGTTTGGCGACTTTTACCTGCGGTCGACGCTGGAAGCGACGCAGAGCGAGTACGACGAGTACCTAGGCAAAATGGCGGAGATGTGGGCGCAGGGCGACGTTGAGGGCTTCGAGACCTATGAAAAGCTGATGGAACAGCAGGGTCGCGCACAGCTGACCGAGCGCGAGCTGAAGATGATTGAAGACTTTGAAAAGGTGATGATGACCGACCGCAATATCGGTATGCTGGAAAAAGCCGAGCAAATGCTGGCCGAGGACAAAGTCGTCTTCTACGTGGTCGGGCTGGCGCATATGTACGGCCCGACAGGGCTGGTGAACCGGCTGAACGAGAAGGGTTACAGCGTGACCAAGCGATAAAATACAGTAAAAGAGGTGGCGGTTGCCACCTCTTTTTTCAGCGTGGCAAAAAACTTGTTTTTGGCACGCTGCAGACTGACAAATACGTGCGCAGGCAAAGAAACGCTGTCCGTCGGCGTACGATGGTACGCTAGGACAGCGTTTCTGCAGCAAGTAAAACCATTGTGGCGCAGCGACCTTGTCGATGCGCCGCAAAGCGTTAGCCGAGAAGCAAAACACCGCCTTACGTCGACGCGTCCTCTCTTATTTGACACTGGTTTTACGGTGCGCGCTTTTTTGACAGTCTGAGTAAAAGAGGTGGCGGTTGCCACCTCTTTTTTATGCCAATGTGATGTCGACCGCCTTGTGGCTGCCGAAGTCGAGCAGTGCGCCGATGTTGACGGCGACCGGCCAGCGGAAAATCGGACCGTCGACGACAATGGTGTGGTACTCGCCGTTCTCGCCACAGATGTCGGCGCCCGCCGCCGCGATGCGCGCGCACAGCGCCGGTGACAGCGTCTGGCCGAGAAAAGTCTCGTCCAGCGCCGCGACCTGCACGATTTTAATCAGCGCGACAAACCCCGCGTCCAGCACCTCGCGCGTCAGCGCCTCACGTGGTTCCTGCCACAGCGGCAGCAGGCAGTCCAGCCCCACGGCCGCGCAGCGCTCGGTGTTCCAGCTCTTGTGATCCTCGATGTCGATGTCGCCAAACACCGCCGCCTCGGCGCCCAGTTCTTTGGCTTGCGTCAGCGCGGTTTCCAGCGCCGCGGTGTAGTCGTCCGGCTTGCAGCGCGCGGTGATGACCGGCACGCCGATGCTGTCGGCGATGGCAGCGAGTAAATCGTCGGGCACGCCGTGAAACCACGAGCGCCCTTGGTCGATGTTAACGGTTGTCAGCAGCGCCACCGGCTGGTGACCCGCCTGAATCATGCGGTGCAGCGCCAGCGCGCTGTCCTTGCCGCAGCTGTAGGACATGACAAATTTCATAGGCTCTCCTGTTGTAGTTTATAGTGCGCCCACCAGCGGCGCGACGACCGCCCAGACGGCGTCGGCCACCGCGTCGGGCGTGCCGTTGCCGTCGACAATCAGCACGCGCTCGCTGTGCGCCAGCGTTTCAAAGACATCGAGGTAGCGACCGCGCACGGCCTGTAGCCGCTCGTGTGTCTCAAACAGTTCGGTCTGCGCCCGACCGGCGGCAATGCGTCGCATGGCCGTCGCCGGGTCAACGTCGATAAACAGCGTGCAGGTCGGCTTCAGCAGCGCCGCCGCCTGCGCGTTGAGCGCCAGCACCCAGTCCAGCGGCACGTCAACGCTGTGGTAGGCGTAGGATGAGAAGTAATAGCGGTCGCAGACCACTGTAGCGCCGCCGTCCAGCTGCTGCAACAGCCCGTCAGCGCCCAGCAGGTGGTCGAGCCGGTCGGCGGCAAAGAGCGTGGCCAGCGTGCGGGCGTCGAGTGTCAACGCGCCGGTCAGCACTTGGCGAATTAAAGCGCCCACCGCGCCGTCGGTCGGCTCGCGCGTGGCGTTGCAGCGCACACCCGCCGCCGCCAGCCGTTGCGCCAGCAGCACCGCCTGCGTGCTCTTGCCGCTGCCGTCAATGCCTTCCAAAACGATAAACTGCCCGCGTGCGGACATGGCTCTCAGCTCACTTTCTCTGTCGGCAGCCAGCGCCGCCGTCTGTTTACTCTACCATAATCGACGCCGATAGGCAAGGCGCGAAAACGCGCGTCGCGGAACGCAGCAACCGGCAGAGCGAGTGCTCTGCCGG
>JAVBPM010000077.1:0-5282 GCA_031549605.1 Oscillospiraceae bacterium
CGCCGACAGGCAAGCAAAACAAAATCGCGCTGGACAAGCGGCACGCCGTGCGCCATACTAAAAAAAATAAACACCAGCGCAATCAAAAGAGCGCTGCCGTGCATCTAATGTACGAAGCTTGATCAAGCCGACGGAAAGGACATTGCCGATGGACCAAACGCAATTTGCCGCGCGCGTCGAGGCGCTGAAACAGCAGCTGTACCGCACGGCGCTGCTCTATCTCAACGACCCGAGTCTGGCGCTCGACGCCGTAGACGAGGCGGTGTACCGCGGGCTAACCGGCTGCCACAAGCTGCGCCAGCCCGCGTTTTTCGACACCTGGATGACACGCATACTCATCAACGAGTGCCACAAGGAGCAGCGACGGCGCAAGCGTCTGTCGTTTACCGACACCCTGCCCGAGCAGACAGCCGAACACTTCGACGCGCTGCCGCTCAACGAGGCGCTCTACCAGCTGCCGCCCGACCTCAAAACCGTCGTCATTCTGCGCTACTTCAACGGCCTGACACTGGCCGAGACCGCCGAGCGGCTGGACATTCCGCAGGGCACGGTCGTCACGCGCCAACGCCGCGCGCTGGCACTGCTGCGCCTGTCGCTATCAGAGGAGGAACAAGCATGAACCGCAAGCAAGAATACCGCGACCTGCTGGCGTCGCTGGACAACGCGCCACCGCAACTCAACACCACGCTCAACCGCGCACAGCACCGTGCCGCGCACCGCCGCCAGTGGCACCGTCTGGTGCTGGCGCCCGCACTCTGCCTCACGCTGTTGCTGGGCGTGTTTACCGGCCTGGTCAACCTGTCGCCCGCCTTTGCCGCCGCCATGCGCGACGTGCCGCTGTTAAGCAGCTTGGCGCTGGCAGTCGACCTGTCGCCGTCGGTCAAGGCCGCCGCCGACAACGGCGCGGCGCAGCAGCTCAACATGACGCAGACGCAAAACGGCGTCACCATTACGCTGAAGAGCCTCGTGGCCGACAAGCGACAGCTGTACGTCAGCTACACCATCAGCGACGCCGATGGCAAGCAACTGTCCGCCACTGTCAGCTACCACGCCGACGGCGGCGCACTCAATAACAGCAGTGGCAGCGCCAATCCAGACCGGCCCGCCGACGGCGACACGTTGCAATACTACGCCTTGGAAAACTACGACAAAGACCTGCCGCCCGCCGTGACGCTCAGCTTTGGCATCACGGGCGAAAACAACGTCAGTCTGGCGTTTTTCAAGTTCACGCTCGACCTAAGCGCCGCCCAACCGTTGTCGCCCAAGATTTACACGCTCAACCAAACAGCCACCGTCGACGGCCAGCAGCTAACCGTGACGACGCTCGAGGTCTACCCGACCCACACGCGCGTCAACATCGTGACCGACGAGCGCAACACCGCCGCGCTGCAAGCGCTCGACCTGACCATGACCGACGCCGCCGGCCACAGCTACGGCGCGGCCGCGCACAGCTTTGGCAGCTTTTCCAACGCCAGCGAGCCAAACACGTTCATGTTCCGGCTGGAAAGCCCGTACTTCGCCGACGCCAGCGCGCTGACGCTGCACATCAACGGCGGTGAGTGGCGTGAAAAGCAGACGGTCGACGTGCTGCTCGACGCCGAGAGCCTGCTGCCGCCGGGCGTAACACTACTCGAAGCGTCGCAGCCCGACGCCGACGGCGTTACCACCACCGTCTTTGAAGTCGACGAAAACAAGCTTTCGTCGCAGCTGCCGACAGGCGTCACCCGTACCATCGACGTCGATGGCATCGGCTATGAAAAGATGAGGGTCGGCAACGACACCACGTACACGCTGACCATCAAAACCGTCACGCCCAACACCGTGCGCTTTGTCTACACCCGCACCGTCAAGCTGCCGCAGCCCGTCACCCTCAACCTACCGCTGCCCTAGCAATCGGCAAAATAAAGCCGCCATTCTCTTGAATGGCGGCTTTTGTCGTGGTATACTGTGGCAATGTCAATTTTTAGGAGATGCTACAATGACCAAACGCCGCCTGACCGCACTGACACTGACCCTGCTGATGCTGCTGACGCTGCTGCCCGTATCCGCCGCGCCATCGCCCGAGGTTTTCTTTGAAGTCAAGTCAATCGTGCTGGCCGCCGACGGCAAAACGCTGACCGTCACGTTTTCGATGCCCCTCAACACCTCGACCATCCGGCACAACATGTGCGAGGCCTATGTGGACGTCGGAGCAGCCGACGGGCCACTCTGCGGCACAATCAAGGTCGTGCCGTCGAGCACCAACAAGCGTGTACTGGTCATGACACTGGACAAAGCCATCGTGCAGCAACCCTACCACGACGCGTTTCTGTTACGCTTCAAGGACGGCGCGCTGCGCTCGACCAGCGGCTTGTCCATTGCCGATTATGCCAACGGCTGTTACACCAAAAGCGGCGCTCACTTCAAAAACACCTCGCAGGTGACGCCGGCCAAAATCGTGTCGGCCGTCACCGACGACAGTGGCAATTACCTCATCATGACCTGTGACCGGCCCATTGACATTACCACCATACGCGAGCACATTGTTTGGATTCTCGGCTCGGGCTACAACCCCATCGACGGCGTGGGCAATCCTGAGCTAAACAGCTGGCTGGGCTCCAATGTGGGGCCCGCCACTTACGCCAGCGCCGACAAAAAAAGCGTCAAAATGAAACTAGACAGACGGCTTGAACCACATACCCTCGCCTACATCCATTACGGCTGGTGCTATATACGCGCGCTGGACACCACACAGCTGGCCTTCTGCTACGACCAGATGGTGCCCATCACGGTCAAATCCCGCGACCCGTTCCGCGTGGACTGGGTCAGTATCAAGCAAGAGGGACGCAGTGTGGACGTCTGCTTTAACCGCCACATGGATTTCCGCACCATCAAGCTCAGCGACCTCAAGCTGACAAGTAAAAACGGCAGCGACCCTATCTGGGGCTACACCATCACAGCCATCAAGCAGGACGCCAAACATACCATCCTCACACTGACACTCGACAGCACCGTTGAAACAGGCTGCCAAAACCTGACGCTAACCGCCGACACGCGGCGCTGGAAGGCGTGGGACGGCATCGCCATCACCGACCCCGGCATCAAGACCTTTCCCGCCGGAAAAAGCACCAATATCAGCGCGCTCACGCTGAAAAGCTGGGAACTCACCAACTATCCCTCGCCCGGCGTCCGGTTGGAGTTTTACCAGCAAATCGACCCCAAATCACTCAACGGCGACGCCATCAAGCTGGTCGTCACGTCCGGCCCATACGCGGGTAAGGTGCTGAGCTGCAAGGACGTGACAAGTACTGATTCCTATCCAAGTAGCGGTGTCTATAGCACTGTCAATGCCATTCTGGCGCAGCCGCTGCTGGCGGGTCAGACGCTCAAGCTGGTCATCGAGGATCGCTCGCTGATGTCCAAAGAGGGCGCCGCCATCCACAAAACCGAGAGCAAGGACCTGCTAACCTACACCAAGCCGGGCCTTCAAGTCGAGGACGCCTACATCATAGAGGAGGGCAACAAGCTGCGGCTCAAGTTCAACGAAACGCCGCGTTACGGGCATCAAACCGCCGACTTCACCATCACGGGCACCGACCGCCCCGTCGCAATCGTCAAGCGCGAGGAGGTCCAAGAAGGGTGGGACTGGTTCACCGAGCTAACCCTCAGCGCGCCCATTCTGGCGGGCGACACCGGCATCACCATCAGCCACAACCCCTACAAGGGCGCACTGTGCGTCACCGACTACGTGGCCACCAGCTGGAGCAACGTGCCGGTTCGCAACGAGTCAACGCTGGCAACCGACCCCGCCGTCGTGCGCATCAACGGCGTAGCAGCCACCGCAACGCGCAGTGGAAAACAATTGACCATCACGCCCAGCGACTGGGACTGGTATCTCATCAAGCCAACGCTCGCACCATCCAACAGCGGCATCGAGGGCTTTTCAGCCAACCACACGCCGGTCACCATCACCGCCAACGACAGCGGCGTGCGCCGCTTTGTGCTCAACCTGACCGCCGCGCAGGCCGCCGACCTCAACGGCGCGCTGCTCTCCTTCCACGCCGGCGGCTACCTCGGCGCGTTCGCACCGGCGCCCACGCTCTTTACCGGCCTGACCAAGCCGGTCGTCATCGACTTCGACACGACTACCGCGCAAAAAGTCACGCTCAACATCACGCACAATAATAAGGCAATGGCGCTGCAAAAGGCGGGCATATTCAGCCAAATCGCCATACCGTCGAGCGGCGTCAAAAGCCAGCCCAACGGCAGCACCGCCGCCGTCAAATTCAACACCACCATACTGCCGCGCAGCTGGCAGCTCAGCAACAGCACGCTGGCGCAGGTGTCGGCGTGCGGCAGCTACACCGTGGTGGTAAAAACGCCGCACACCTACAGCGATATGTTGTCGTGGGCAGCACCGCACGTCAGCCTGCTCGACGTGCGCGGCGTCGTGGGCGGCATCGGCAACGGCAAGTTCGCGCCGTCGCGACCCGTAACACGCGCCGAGTTCGCCGCGCTGCTGGTGCGTATGGTCGACAAGAGCGTCAACACCGGAAGCACCAAGCAGTTCACCGACGGCGCCGGCGGCTGGTACAGCGACACGCTGCTCAAAGCGCGCAAGCTGGGCATCACAGGCGGCTACCCCGACGGCAGCTTCAAGCCCAACGCGCCCATCACGCGCCAAGACATGAGCGTCATGCTCTACCGCGCCATGCAAAAATTCGACTACCAGCCGGCCTACAGCGCCGCCGACAAGCGCATCGAGCGCTACTACGACTGGCACCAAGTATCCGACTACGCGCGCGAGTCAGTCAACGCGCTGTTCCAAAACAAGATCCTGCTAGGCAACGACTACCGCCTGCAACCCAAATCAGCCACCACCCGTGCCGAAGCCGCCACAGTAACCGCGCGGCTCATCAGCCATGACTCCAAACGGGTGAGGGGAGAGTAAAAAGAAACGCAGCAAGCCACAGCACCCCAACCGCACACCCCAGCAAGCTAAAACCCGAGTCTGACTGTAGGCCGCAGCCGAAATAAGGCACAGCACCCCAAACGCACGCCCCCGCAAGCTAAAAACCGAGTCTGACTGTAGGCGCAGCCGAAAGTCAGACAGCGCAGTGGTGTTGTGGCTATGCGAAAAAGTAAAGCGGCTTTTTGAATGAGTATGAAATGACCCCGAAAAGTTAGCCTAAGAAAAGCCTAAGCAGAGAGCAACGCTTTCTTGCGATGGACGGCTGGCGGCAAATAGTTGAGGCGGCTCTTGATGCGGCGATTGTTGTAGTAGTCCAGGTATTCGATGAGTG
>JAVBPM010000071.1:0-21957 GCA_031549605.1 Oscillospiraceae bacterium
TCCCCAACCGTCAGCACTTAGTCTGGGGCCTGCACCTCCCAACCATCCACCGCCGACAGGTTAAGCCGCGCCGTTACGCGGTCCAACAGCGACAGCGTGCCAAAATAGTACACAATCAACGGCGTGGATAACACAAGCGCCGCCATCGACGTGGCCAACCCGCCAATGATATACCGGCGCAATCGGCGCCAAGTCGCCGTCGCCATACGCGGCAGCCGCGCGACCGGCAGCTGCGGCGCCACCAGCGTCGGCTTGCACAGCAGCCGCGTCAAACCGGCTTGCCAGCGTGCGGCAAACAGCGCGATGCCCAACGTTGCGGCAAACGACAGCTGCAGCCCGACATCGGCCACGGCAAACGGGTTAAACAGCAGCAGCACCGCCAACGCCACAGCCAAAGCCGTCAACGTGTCATTGGGTCGCCCTCGCACATACGCCAACAGCAGCATCGCCTGCATGATATACGCGCGCATTGCCGACGCCGGAAAGCCCACCAGCGCCACAAACAATAGCAACACCAGCAGCGCCGGCACAAACGCCCAGCGTCGATTGCCAAAAATCAGCAGCAGAAACCCCATCAAAAAGGCGATGTGCATACCGCTGACCGACACAACATGCGCCAGACCGTTGACGCGAATTTGCTCCTCCTGCGTTGGTGAAAACCCCGCCTTATACCCAAAGAATACACCCGTTGCCAATGACGAAACCGGCTGCGGCAGCGTGGCCATCAACTTGTCTCGCAGCGAAACCGACCAGCGCTTCAGCTGATGGGTCCAATACACGCTCTCCCGCCGCTCCACCGACAACGCGCCGTCCTGCACTCCGACAAGGAATATGCCTTTACTGCGTTTCGTTGCCAGCACATCATCCGTTTCACCCGGCAACGGCACACGCAGCTTGCACTCGACCTCAATAATGTCGCCCGCCCGCAACTCAGCCAGCTCGGGCACCGGTTTCAGGTACAGCAGCGCACGGCTGCCCAGTGTATCGACCACCAACCGCTGTGAAAAATCGCGATAATCGGTCGCCTCCTCCACCACCGTGCCGACGACGTGTTGCGTCGTCTCATGGTACTGCCGCAGCGGCTCGACCTTGAGTGCCACATAGCCGTACCGCCATAGCAGTCCAACGGCCAACCCGGCGCACAGACAAACCGCCATACCACGCCTCGGCAACCCGCGCCACAGCGCCGCTGCCAGACCAAACAAAAGAAAACCGGCCGCTAACCAAAGCAGCAGCCGGTATGGAATCAAATAATGCGCGGCAAACAGCGCAGCCGAGACTGCGCTCAGACACACCGCAAGCCGCCGAACCACGGTCGCTACACCATGTTGGTCATCGTGCCGCCGGCGAGCAAATGAAAGTGCAAATGGTCGACTGTCTGACCGGCATCGCGCCCGGCGTTAGACACCAAGCGAAAGCTGTCCAGCCCGCGCTCGCGCGCCACGTCAGCCATCTTGACCAAAATGCGCCCCACCAGCGCCTCGTCGTCGGCGCACAACGCCGCCAGCGAGTCGATGTGATTTTTGGGTATAAACAGTATGTGTACCGGCATTTTAGGCTCAATGTCCAAAAACGCCAGCATCTCGTCATCTTCGTACACCTTGTTGGCCGGAATAGCGCCCTCGGCAATCGAACAGAAAATGCAGCCCATCTACATCAATCCTTCCACATAGGCCACCGCCGCCGCCATCGCCTCGGCCACGCGGTGCACCTCCTTGGTGCCGCCCATGGCACTGTCAGGACGTCCGCCGCCGCTGCCGTTGACAGCCGCCGTCGCCGCCTTAATGACGTCTCCTGCCTTGACGCCTTTTTCAATAGCGCCCTTGCCGCACACCGCCAGCAGCGTCACCTTATCCGGCTCCTCGCTGGCCAGTAGCGCGACCAAATAGGGATACCTGTCCTTCAGCGTATCACCCGCCGTCTGTAACACCTTTTTGTCAACAGCCGGCAATGTCAACGTCATCACCTTGACGCTACCAACGTGGTTGGCCTGCTCGGCCGCCACCAGCGCCTGCTGTGCCAGCTGTTGTTCGCTCTGCGCGCGCTGCTGTTTTTGCAGCGTTTGAAAGGCCGTCAGCGTCTGCGCCACACGCGGCAGCAGCTCGGCCTCCGAGGTTTTGAATTGCTCGGTCAACGTGCCAATCAGCTGGCTCTGCTGCTGCAGCTTGCCCAGCACCGCCTTGCCGACAGTCGCCTCAACGCGCCGAGTACCGGCGGCCACCGAGCTGTCGCTCTCCAGACTAAACAACCCGACCAGCGCCGTATTGGCGGCGTGCGTACCGCCGCACAGCTCCAGCGACACATCGCCCATCTGCACCAGTCGCACCTCGTCGCCGTACTTTTCGCCGAACAGCGCCATCGCGCCGCGCTTCTTGGCCTCGTCAAGCGATACCACCTCGGTAGCAATGGCGTGACCCTGTAAAACATAATCGTTGACCAGCGCCATAATGCGCTGGCACTCATCGGCCGTCAGCGCCGAAAAATGGGTAAAGTCAAAGCGCAGCCGGTCGGGCTCAACGTACGAACCGCTCTGCTCCACGTGCGCACCCAAGACCACGCGCATGGCCGCCTGCAACAGATGTGTGGCGCTGTGCGCGCGCATAATGGCGCCGCGACGCTCAGCATCCACCTCACACAGCACAGCGTCGCCGCGCGACACAATGCCCTCAATCACCTGACCACTGTGGACAAACTTGCCGTCGCGCGTCTTTTGCACGTCGTCGACGCGCACCTTGCCGTCCTTGGCCGTCAGTGTACCGTGGTCGGCCACCTGACCGCCGCTCTCGGCGTAGAAAGGCGTAACGTCCAGCACCAGCGACACCGCCGTGCCGTTGTCGGCCTGCTCGCACAGACCGTCAGGCCCCAGCAGCGCCAGCACGCGACCCTCGCCCGTCAGCTGCTCGTAGCCGATAAACTGCGTTTTCAAATCGCGGTCAAGCCCCAAATCCTGGCTCGCCCAGCTAAAATCACCCGCCGCCTTGCGCGCCTCGCGCGCCCGTTCGCGCTGCTGCTGCATCAAAGCGTCAAAGCCCTCTCTGTCAAGGGTAAGTGCTTGCTCCTCCAGCAGCTCCAGCGTCAGGTCAACGGGAAAGCCATAGGTGTCGTACAGCTTAAAAGCTTCGGCGCCAGTCATTTGGCTGCGAGCCTGCTTCTTCATGTCGTCGGTCGTCTGCACCAGCTGGCGCAATCCGGCATCCAGCGTGCGATTGAAGTTGTCCTCCTCGGTGGCCACAACACGCACAATCAACTCGGCGCGTTCGCGCAGCTCGGGATAGGCCTGCTGGCTTTCGGCAATCACGGTCTGACACAGCTCGTGCAAAAACGTGCCGTTAATGCCCAGCAGCCGCCCATGCCGCGCCGCACGGCGCAGCAATCGGCGCAGGATATAGCCGCGTCCCTCATTGCTCGGCAGCACACCGTCGCCAATCAGCATCGTGGCGCTGCGCGTGTGGTCGGTGATAATGCGGATGGACACATCATTTTTCTCATTGGCCTTGTAGGTAACGCCAGCCAGCGCGCACACGCGCTGCAGCACCTTGAAAATGGTATCGACCTCAAACAGGTTGCTGACGCCCTGCACCACACAGGCCAAGCGCTCCAGCCCCATACCGGTGTCGATATTCTTCTGCGCTAACGGCGTGTAGTTGCCGTTGCCGTCGTTGTTAAACTGGGTAAAGACGTTGTTCCACACCTCGATGAAGCGGTCGCAATCGCAGCCGGGCGCGCAGTCGGGACTGCCGCAGCCGTTTTCCTCACCGCGGTCAAAGTAAATCTCCGAGCAGGGGCCGCACGGGCCGCTGCCGATCTCCCAAAAGTTGTCGGCCTTGCCCAAGCGCGTCACGCGCTCGGCCGGCACACCGACAACATTGACCCAGATGTCAAAGGCCTCGTCGTCCTCGAGGTAGACCGATGGATATAGCTTATCGGCGTCAAGACCCATAGTCATCGTCAAAAACTCCCACGACCACGGCAGCGCCTCGCGCTTAAAATAATCGCCAAAGGAAAAATTACCCAGCATTTCAAAGAAAGTGCCGTGGCGCGACGTCTTGCCCACATTTTCGATATCCAGCGTGCGAATGCACTTCTGGCAGCTGCACATACGGCGGCTGGGCGGCGTCACCTCGCCCGAAAAATAGGGCTTGAGCGGCGCCATACCCGAGTTGATGAGAATCAGCGACTTGTCATTCTGCGGCACCAGCGAAAAGCTGGGGTTGCGTAAATGACCCTTCTGTTCAAAAAAACTGAGAAATTGTTCTCGTATTTCGTTCAATCCCAGTTGCTGCATAATCAACCGGCCTCCCGTTCTTCGCGCACCTTTTTCAGCGCCGCATCAAATTCAGTAGAATTCCTGCAGAAAATATGCTCGTCTTCCTTTTCGTCCAGCACATAGTAGTAGTAATTGGTGTCAGAGGGTACCAGCGCCGCGCGAATCGACGCCATACCCGGCGAGCAGATGGGTCCCGGCGGCAGCTTTGTGCAAATATAGGTGTTGTACGGGTCGTCAATCTCCATGTCGGCGGCGGTCGGCTCGGTAATTATCTTTGGCAGCCACGCGTAGACAGCCGTTGCGTCAATTTGCAGACGCGGGAAGTTGCGGCTGTCCAAGCGGTTGTGAATGACCGATGAAATGTCGTCGCGCTCGGTATCATTGGCCGCTTCGCGTTCAATCATGGCGGCGATGGTCATCACCTGATGCACCGTCAGATTCATGTTATCGGCCCATTTTACATAATCGGCCGGAAACCTCTTTTTGAACTCGCTCAGCATACGGTTCAACACCGTGTGTGCCTTTTCATTTTGGTAGAAATCGTAGGTGTCCGGGAACAAGTAGCCCTCCAGGCGATACTTGACATTCTCGTAGTTTTGCACAAACTCGTAGTCAAAGACGCCGTTCTCGCACTCCTCAAGCAAATCAGCCTTGGAGCAAACGCCCTTCTCCTCCAGCAGGTCAAATATCTGAATAATGTTCCAGCCCTCGGGGATGGTAACGCGCACAATTTCACGCTTGCTCGACGGCCGCAACGCGGCTACGATGGCGTGATAGTCAAGCTCGGTGGTAATGGTGTACTCGCCCGGCTTAATCTTCTCAGTCGAGCTGGACATACCACAGTAGAGCTTAAACAGCCACGGATACTCAATAATGCCGCCATCCTCAAGCTGCTTGGCAATGTCGGCAATGTCAACCTTCTGCTCCACCTTAATGACCGCCGTTTTATCCGGCTTAATCAACGACAGCACATCGTTGGCACACAGCCAGATAAAGGTGGCAAGCAGCGCGCTGACACCCGCCACAACAAAAAAGTACAGGACGCCGGTCATGCAGCCCGACTGCCTCGTGCGGTCTTTTTTCACGTCGTCCTCCTCGTCGTCCTCGTCGTCGGCGTAGGGGTCATCACTAACAGCACCGGCACCGGCCTCCAGCTTGGCCGCGCGACGCGCCTCTTTGCGCTGCTGTCGCTCCAGCTTGCGCTGCAAACTGTCGTCAAACGCCTCGTCACGGTCCTCGTCGCCAAAGCTGACATACAGCGAGGCGGGCTTGGACGTCGACAGCGCCTGCTTAATGTCCTCCGATCGCACGCGCGGAAATGCCTGCGTCGCGTCGTCGTCATCAGTCTGCGGCGGCTTGACCGACGACTCAGGGGCCAGCTCAACGCTGTCCTCAATGTCGTCGTACTTGCCGACAATGCCGGTAAACCCCGTCGACTCATCATCGTCGGACTCATAGGGCGGCACAAAGGGCAAATCGAAATCGGTGAAAAAATTATTTTCCTTTTTATTGCTCATAGGAACCTCCTGACTCAACCGCGCACATGATGGTATGGGCAACCGCCCATGCCGAGCCACGGCATATCAAACAAATAAGTGAGGTGACATCGCATGTGTATTAAGGACCTGTTTGGCGGCAACGACAACAACTGTCTGTGGATTATCCTGGTGATCCTGTTCATCTGCTGCTGTTGCGGCTAAAGAACGCACGCGCACCTTACCAAAGAAACCGTGGCATCCCACCGCAGCCCGACGCTCGTCGGGCTGCTTTTCACTCATCGGTCAGGACAAGCGAAACCGCCACATCGTGCGTCTCGAGAGGTATCGTCTCCAGCACATACTCGGCGCGGCACAACCCCACACTCAGCCCACCGTAGCCGCTGAGAAAGCGGTCATAGTAGCCGCCGCCGTAACCCAGCCGGTAGCCGCGTTTGTCAAAGGCCAGCGCCGGCACCAGCGTCAGATCAATGGCGTCGGGCGACGCCTCCTCGCCCATCGCGGGCGGCTCGGCAATCATCAGCCGGCCATGCTTAACCAGCTCATCAAAGCCGTTGGCGCGCAGCGCCCGCATCGCCCTGTCGCGACACAGTGGCAGATAAACGGTCTTGCCCATCCGCCACGCCGTGGCCAAAATGAGCTGCGTGTCCGCCTCGCCGTCAACCGAGCTGTAGCAAAACAGCGTCCGCGCCGTTTTAAAGGCCGGCAGCGCCACAACCTTGTCGTGCAGCCGTTGCGCCGCGTCAGCTGACTGGCTGCCGCGCTCCGACAAAATCCGCCGTCGCAGCAGCGCCTTGTCAGGTAAGGCTTTTGGCATCATGGTAGTCAATCGCGCGCCGCACGCGCTCTGTGGCGTCCCAGCCGCGCAAAAACGTAATCAGCTTGAGCGCAAACGGAATCGCCGAACCGGCCGCCGTGCCGGTGATGATGTTGCCGTCGTGGGTCACCTTTTCGTCACGCCACAGCCGCGCACCGCTCTGCTCCAGCGACGCCTCGCAGGCGGGATAACAGACGGCACGTTTGCCCTCCAGCAGTCCCCACTCGGCCAGCAATGTCGGTGCCGCGCAAATGGCGGCCAGCAGCTTGTTGGCCTTCACCGTTTGCTCCACCAATTCGCGCACGCCGACAGCCGCGCGCAGATTGTCTACGCCGCGCCCGCCACCGGGCAAAATCAGCATCTCCAATTGTTCAAACACGACCTCGGACATGGTGCAGTCGGTCTGCACCGTAATGCCGTTGGCGCCCGTGACACTCTTTCCGGTCACGCCCACCAGTGTAACATCAATCGACGCCCGACGCAACAGGTCTATGGGCGCAATGGCCTCGATCTCCTCAAACCCGTCGGCCAACAGAATATATGTCATTCGCTTTGCCTCCTATTCGTGCATGGCATTCATAACCGCGCCGTTCAGCAGCCGCGCCGCCAGCTCGCGCTCGGTCAGCAGGCTGCCCGCCTGCGTATTCCACAAACACTGTCGGTCAATCGCGCCGCTCGGCTCAACGCCCAGCCAGCGCTGCACCGGCGCGGCGTCGACCACACGCGCCATGCCATACGCCTTGCGCGTGGTATTCGACCACCGCGGCCCGACAACCTCGCGCGCGCTGCCGTTGGCGCGTACCACGGCATAGCTGTCGTCGTCCAGCCAAATGCGTTGACCAAAAGCGCGGCACTCGCGCAGCAGGCTGTGCCACCACGCTTCGTCGCGCCGCAGACGCACACGCGCGCCGTAGTGACGCTCATACAACGCCGCCAACGCGGTCACATCGCTTGGCGACGCCGCCTTCATGCCGCTGACGTCAACCGTGGCCGGCTCGTCGCAGTCAAACACAGGCTCAAACCCAAACCGTGCGTAAAAGCGAAACAGCGACTCCGAGGCCGGCACCAACGTGGCCAAGCCCTCACGCCGCAAGTGCATATCAAAAAAGGTCTGATCCAGCAATGCACCACATAGGCCGCGCCCACGAAATTCCTCGTGCGTACCGATGGCGTAGAGATAGCGCGCCGGCATCACGCCGCCGTCGGGCGCGACAAATGCCTGTGGAATTTGGTGCAGCATCGCCGCCAAACGGCCGTCGCTCAGGGCAACCAGTGCCTGTTCCGGCTTGTACAGCCAGGTAAAGAAATACTCCCGATACAGCTCGTCGCCGGGAAAGCAGTGGTTCCACAGCGCCCTAATCGCCTCCGTTTCGCCGGGTCGGGCGTAGCGGATTTCAATCATGGAAAGTCGCCTCGTACTTGGTCAGCAACTGCACGGGATAATACGACTCTTTGGATTTGCGCAAGCCCTCCAGCCCCAAATCCTCCTCGCGGTTGACAAACGACACGTCGGGCCAGTCATGCAGCAAAAACAGCTGGTTAATCATGGGATAGGCGCCGACAATGTCGTAGTCGGCCTTCTCGCTCATGACGTCAACGGCGTTGCCGCCGCACGGCGCGCCCAGTGTAAAGGCGGCCACCTTGCCGTCAACGCGCAACAGCCGACCTTTCGCGCCCAGCGCCTCCATATTGGGCAGCAGCTGATACAGCGTCACAATCTCCTCGCGCACCGACTGCTGATGGTGGCTGTCGTTTTCGTGTGCCCACTGCCGCTCAAAGGCCCATAGCTCGTCGACATTCTGCTTGGTCACCGGCTCGTGCGACCAGCGACCCTCGTAGGTTCTCAAAAACCGGGCAATAAAGTTGCGCTTGCTGTGGTACTTCTTGCCCGCCAGATTGCGCAAATCGTCGGCGCTGTATAGATAGTCGGCCGTGCCCTCGCCGGCGCGAAAGCTAACGCTGTCGCCAAACCACTCGGTCAGCCGCTGCTTCGACCGCTCGGTCACCGCCAGCAGCCGAAAGGGCTTGTCTGCAAAGCGTTCGGCGTGCCTTCTTTTCATCTCCAGCACCGCCTCGCGACAGTCGGGTGGCCCATAGGGCATCAGCCACGGCGCGTCATCCTGTCCTTTTAGAATCAGCAGCAGCCAGTCGCGCCAAATGTCAAAACGGTCAAACGCCTTATGCGACCAGGCATACAAGCTGGCAAAGCAGTATTCGACCGTAGGCTCCGGCTCTTGCAACAAATAGCGTTGAAAGGTACATCGGTCTGCGGGTGTTATCTCCTGCATGGGGTTTTCACATCTCTTTCCGGCAAGTTGTTTCTCTCTTTTGTTATCTCCTGCCGCGCGTTCTCTTATCCCGCCATGCCGCCCAATAAATGCCCGGCAGCTTGACCA
Source organism: Oscillospiraceae bacterium (assembly GCA_031549605.1). Taxonomy (GTDB): domain Bacteria; phylum Bacillota; class Clostridia; order Oscillospirales; family UBA929; genus WRAI01. Next base: position 8,977 of record JAVBPM010000071.1, read on the forward strand.
TGCGCTTAATGCGCGTCGGCTGGCGCAAGAGCCGCCCCAGCCATTCGGCGTTCATCTTAATAAAAATCGGCGCCGCGCGCTTGACGTTGCCCGCCCAGACATCGAGCGAACCGCCCAACCCAAGCAGCACACAGTCACCAAAGCACTGCTTGTGTGCCATCATCCACAGCTCCTGCTTGGGAACGCCGAGGCAAACCAATAGCACATCGGGCTGACAGGTGCCGATAAAGGCAGTCAGCTCACCGTCATCTGTACCAAAGCCGTCTCTTGTACCGCAGACAATCAGCGCCGGATGCTGCTCCTTGAGCCGCCGAGCCGCCTCTGCCGCCACCTGCGGCGCACCGCCCAGCAGAAAAACGCGCTTGCCCAGCGCCGCCCAGCGTTCAAACAGCCGCGCCGTGACATCAATGCCGCCCACCCGTTCCGGTAGCGGCCGCCCGACAATGCGCGACGCCTTGACAACGCCGATACCGTCGGCCAGCATAACATCGGCGTCGTTAAAGACAGCCGGCAGTTCGGGCTGCCGGCGCGCCATCATCACGTGCTCGGTGCCCGCGGTCACAACCGAATGGCCACCCGGCCTCTCGTGCAGCGCAAGGATCAGCGCAACGGCGCCGTCCATGTCGACAGCGTCATAATGCAGCCCCAGAATTTCCTGTTTCACAGTCTCACGCTCCACCTTTTCAATCGAAGTATTTTACCATAACAGTCTTTTTTTGTAAAGTCGTTGTAAGTCCCCAAAAGGTGTGCTATACTGGCGCCGTGAGGTGATTTTTGATGCGTTTTACCAAGATGGTCTGCAATCGCCACGACATTTTAGTCATTGACGGCATCACCCAGCCACTCAATCCCGACGACGTCGCCGTCGCGCTGCTGTGCGACCGGCGCATCGGCATCGGGGCCGACGCGCTGACTATTGTCACGCCCTCGGTCGGCGCCGCGGCGCTGATTGCCACCTATAACGCCGACGGCAGCCACGACTCGCTGTCGGGCGACGCGCTGCGCTGCGCCGCCAAGTTCCTGTTCGACAACCGGTTGGTGAGCTCCACCGCGCTGGACATCGACACCGCCGACGGCGTCAAGCAGGTGCTGGTCACGCCCTCGCAAAGCGCCGAGGCCTACAGCGTTACCTGCGACCTCGGCGTACCACGCATGCTGACCTCACCCATCTACAACCCCTTCCTCGGCCTCGAATGCGTCGCGCTGGGCGAGCGCTACCTCATTATGGAGGACGAGAAGCTCTACGGCGCACCCGTCGACACACTGGGTCAAAAATTAGCCCACGACCCGTCGGTCGAGGGCGGCATAGACGTCTGCTTTGTCTCGGTCATGGATCCGTCGCGCATCATTTTACGCATCTGGAAACACAGCAGCGGCGAAGCCCACAGCGACGGAACCGCCGCCGCGGCTGCCGCCGCCGCTATGATGAAAGCAGGTAAATGTATGAGCACGGTCACCGTACGCATGGCGGGCGGCGATGTCACCGTCCACTGCGACGATTCAGGTCACCTGCTGCTCACCAGCCCCGTCAGCGTCGCGTTTACCGGCGACTGCTAACCCACCGTCTCCAACTGAATATCCACACTCTCGCCGTCACACTCAATCAGGTGGGCGGCGTTTTTGTTGCTTTTGCCCCCCAATGACTGCCCGTTCAGCACCACGTTGTACGAAACGGAGTCGCAATCAAACCCATAGGCAGCGCTGTTGTCGGGCATGTTTCTGCCAATAACCGAAATGTCCATGCCGTCAAGGTCCATGTTGGCAAACCCAAACGCGTCCAGCTGCACATATGCGCTGGCACTGTCAACATCCACCTTGTTAGTCCGACCGTTTTTCAGCGTCATCTGCAAATCGGCGCAGTCGGCAGAAATCTCGTTGCCAATCACAACACCCTCCAGCACCACGCGGCAACTGGCTGCATCGATATCCAGTTTGGACAGGCTTAGCGGCGGCAACGCAGTTGAAGCGACCGACCGACCTTTCAACTCCAGCTGCAAATCGGCGCAATCAGCTGAAATCTCGTTGCTGATCTCGACGCCCTCCAACGCCACACGGCATCGGGCGGCGTCTACGTCCAGCGACGACAGCGTTGCCTCAGGCGGCACTGAAATAGTGACCGACGGGTTTTCGTTTCCCCCGTTACCGTCCAGCCAATCAAACATGTCGTTGATCAGTTCCCTGACGCCCAAGAACCCGTGTTCTTCACCATCCAGCCGCACCGTGGCGCCCGTCAGCTTGACCTCGCTCATCCTTTTGTCATAGCCCGTCACGGTGATAATATACTGCGTTTGGTTAGGCTGTCCCAGCTCAACAATGAGCTCCTCGGCCCCGTCAACACGGATATGGTCTACCTCGCGCTCATCGAAGGTATATGTGTCGGTTTGCAGCTGGCCCAGCGCCCGACCCTTGTGGCGGTAATACGCCGCACCGCCAATCAGCAGCACCAATCCCAACACCAGACAGAGAATGCCAAACAATGTCGTCTTTTTCACAGCATCCGACCTCCCTGCTTAAAGCTATCCACAATGGTCTTGCAGGTACTAACCACCCAAGTCCAGCAGCGACGCGCCAGCGCCGAAAAGTGCCGGGTCAGGCTAATCAGCAGCAGTGTAATGCCGACAAGCATCAGCCCGCCGCCAATCATCATCACGCCGCCGATCGGCCATGAAAAGAGATACCAAATGCCCGCCAACAGCGCCGCGACGCCGCCAAAAACCAATCCAACGATAGCGCCAATCACGCCCGCGACAAGACCGAAAATACCGGCAAGCAAGCCAATCCACATCGGCGCGCCGAAAACCAGCAGCACGACAAAAATCCAGCGATGGGACATCGTGCGGCTCTGCACCGGCTGCGGCTGCCACGGCTCGCCGCCGTCCGGCCTCGGCGTCGCCTGCGCCTGTTGCCAACGGCTCGACGGTCCGTAGCCCAGCTCGGCGCGCAGCTTGTCGGCAATCACGTGCGGCGCGTCCAGCGACGCGCTGACCTCCTCCTCAGTCATGCCCGATTCCAGCATGTCGTGAAAATACTCGGCGTAGTAGTCGAGCAAACGGTTGCGCTCGGCCTCCGGCAGCCCGTTCATGGACTCGTTGAGCGCCTGAAAAAACTGCGTACGGTTCATGCGCTTACCCCTTCCTCTAATACAAAATTGATAACCTCAAGCGCCTCCTGCCAGTCCGCCTTTACGTCCTGCAGCTTGCGCCGCCCGTCGGGCGTGATGGAATAGTACTTGCGCATTCGTCCGTTGTGCGGGCGTTGAAACGTCGCGCAACAACCCGACTGTTCCAGCCGTCGCAGCACAGGATACAGCGACGATTCGCTAACCTCCAGCACGCGCTGCATCTCGGCTGTAATGGCATAGCCATAAGAGGTTTCCTTCGCCAACAGCTTCAGCACGCAGGCATCCAACAGCCCCTTCTTGATTTGAGCATCCAATCCGCCACCTCCTTCTATGTACAATATTATACATAACACAGTATTGCCTGTCAAGCATGATTTCAAAAAAATCTGCCGGAACTCTACCACTCGGGACAACGTCAAAGAGTAGGTGTGGTCAAAACGGATCATGTCAACTCGCTATCTCCATAACAGCAATCTCTTTTGCTTCAGCCAAAACCATTCTATATCGTCATAATTTAACAAATTATACAACCCTACTAAACCGGCACCACACATCGTCATCTATATGACATTTGTGTTACAATACGCCATTTTTCGCCTTAAATCGTTGACCAAGATGGAAAATCATGGTATAAAGACAGGCAACAATGATTCGGGGGTCATCAAACATGAAGAAGAACCGCGCACTCACACTGCTGCTGGTGCTGGCACTTTTGCTGCCTAACCTAATCCTGCCGGCCTCAGCCGACGAGGATCGCGACAACACACCCGTTCACATCGTCGTGGAAAACACCAAGGGCGTCGTCACCAAACAAAACTTAATCGCCGCCGCCTCGGCTGCCGGCGTTTGCACATCTGCCGGCGCGTGGACCGGCAAACGTTTCACCGCCGCTATCAATCGCGGTGCCACCACTCTCGCCGACAACCTCTTCTTCGGTTGCAGCACCCTGACCGGCATCTCCATCCCCGAGGGCGTGACCGCCATTGGTGTCAACGCCTTTTCCGTCTGTCTCTCACTTGCCGACATTTCGCTGCCCGACAGCCTAATCACCATCGGCACCGCCGCTTTCTTTAACTGCGACTCGCTGACCGACGTTATCCTGCCCAATGGCGTAACCACCATCGGCAACGGTGCGTTTACCTATTGCGATTCGCTTAAAAGCGTCACCGTGTCACCCAGTGTCGCGAGCATTGGCGAGGGCGCATTTGCCGCCTGCAATGCACTGACGACCATCGCCGTCGACGCCGCCAACGACACGTTCACCAGCGCCGACGGGGTACTGCTGAGCAAGGACGGCACCGCGCTGCTCTGCTATCCGGGCGGACTATCCGGCAGCTACACGTTGCCTGAAACCGTCACCGACGTGGGCGACAGCGCCTTTTTTGGTTGCGAGTCGCTAACGGCCATTTCCATGACCGACAACGTCACCGCGCTCGGCACACATGCTTTTTACAACTGCAAATCGCTCACAGAGGTTGCACTTTCCGACAACATTTCCGCCATCGGCCCCAGCCTGTTCTCCGGCTGTCGCGCGTTGACCGAGCTCACCATACCCGCAGGCGTCACCGCCATCGGCGGCAACGCTTTCTACGGTTGTGATTCGCTTGTCAGCGTTGTCATACCCGACACCGTCACTGACATCGGCAGCAATGTTTTCTACGGCTGCAACTCGGTTGCCATCGTCTGCGACGAGGACTCCTACGCCTACAGCTACTGCGAATCGAACAGCCTCCCCCGCACACCGCCTACCTCCACCACCGACCCAGATCCCACCACCGACCCTGATCCCGATACCGACCCTGATCCCGATACCGAGCCCACTCCCGTGCACACCTACACCGTCACGTTTAACAGCAACGGCGGAAGCGCCGTGCCGTTTCAAAAGTTAACCGCCGGCGCTAAGGCCACCCGGCCCGTCGCACCGACAAAAACCAACGCCGTGTTTGACGGCTGGTACAAGGACAGCGCCCTAACGTCGCCCTTTGCCTTCAACACCGCCGTTGCCAACAACATCACCCTCTACGCCAAGTGGAAGCCTATCACCACCTACATCACCGCCAGTGGCGGCAAGGTCACCAGCCGTGGCAACGCCGACGGCAGCATCACCTACAGCTTCTCGCCCAGCACAGGCAATAAAGTACTGGCGCTGTACGTCGAGGGCGTGCCCGCACCGGCCGCCGACAGCTATCAAACCAAACCCGGCAAAATGTGTGAAACACTGGTGCTGGTGTGCGGCAGCGCAACGGCACACAAAATCGACAACTTCACCGACATGAATCAGGCTGCGTGGGCGCGCGACGCCGTCATGTATGTCACCGACCGCAACCTGTTTACCGGTACCAGCAGTACCACCTTCGGCCCCAGCGCAGCCATGACGCGCGGTATGTTCATCACCGTGCTGTCGCGCCAATACGGCATCGATAAGGCTAAGTACAAAACCCAAGCCTTCTCCGACTGCACCGTCGACAAAGACTACTTTGCCGAAGCGGCAGCCTGGGGACAAAACACCAGGCTGGTCACCGGCATCGGCAACGACTCATTTGCGCCCAACGCCTCCATTACCCGCGAGCAAATGGTGGCCATCATGTTCCGATACGCCGGCTTCATCGGCCTCAATACAAGCAAGCGCGGCAGCCTGTCATCCTATCCCGACGCCGGCAAGGTCAACAGCTACGCACTCAATGCCTTCCAGTGGGCCGTGGCCGAGGGTCTGATCAGCGGTTCCAAAGGCAGGCTCAACCCACAGGGCACCGCCACCCGCGCCGAAGTGTCCACCATCATCATGCGCTTCTGCACCAAGCTGAAATAGCCAAAAACGCATAGCCAAACGCCCGCAGGGAAATCCCTGCGGGCGTTTTTTAACTACAGTGGGGTCTAGCCTTACTTCATGCCCTGCTCGTAGCTCTGGATCATTTTCTTGACCATCTGGCCGCCGACCGAACCGACCTGACGGGCGGTCAAATCACCGTTGTAGCCATCCTTCAGGTTGACGCCGACCTCGTTCGCGGCCTCCATCTTGAAGCGGTTGAGAGCATCCTTAGCAGCTTTGTTAGCCATGATTCTATCTCCTTCTGTTCAGGAGCCTTGCGCGATGATATTGTATGTAAAGTCGCCGCCACTATTCAGGCAATATCTGACATGTTTTCAAGCGTGTTCGTCCGCTTCTTCCACGCACTGTACGCTGGCGACCGATACCTCATACGCCGTTTTCTCAACCAGCGCGCCGTCAATGTTTTTATGATAGAGCCGGCTCTGAACCCGACCCTCCAGTGCCAGCCGTGTGCCCACGGCAAAGCCGGCCGTCTCACGGGCCGACACGCCCCACACAATACAGGGGAAATAATCGGCGCGGCCATACCGACGGTTAACCGCCAGCAATAGATCGCAAATCTCGCGACCCAACGGCGTCTTACGAAATACCGGCGTTTTGCACAGCGTACCGTGCAGCGTCACGCTGTTTTCATAGACCGTTTCGCCCGTTTCCAATGCGTGCGCCAACACCGAGATCAGCAGCCGGCTGCCAACGCCGCTCTTATTATTGTATGACCGCAGCGCGCCGCGCACGGTCAACCCCTCGCCAACCGCCATACACGCCTGGCTCAGCAGCGCCTGACTGCACAGCACCTTGACCCGGTCGCTGACCCCCGACAACCGCTGACACTCCAGTTCAAATAAATAAAACTGCTCCTGATGCGTGGTGTGCGACAGAACCGGCTCATTCAACACCTTACCGCTCAACACAACCAAATTGACGTTCCAATTTTCCATACCCACTCACTCCCCGATTTTCTTCGGTGCTGGAATGAGTATATGAAGGCACAACCGCGCCATATGCGCGCATCAACACAAAAGCTTGCCCTTTTTTTCTCGTTTTTATGCACGGCGAGGCATGTACAATGACGCCAGCCTACCGCAAAGGAGAAGAACCATGAAATTTCGCTGGAGTCTCTATTTTTTTGTGCTTTGCCTGCTCGTTCTGTGGCTGGTCACCGCGCCGCGCAAGACCGTGCCCGTTGCGGCAACCACCCAGCCCGTACCCACTGCCACCCTGTCGCCGGCGGCGACTGCCGTCAAGGGCGTCTGGGTCGCCTCGGTCGACAACCTGAATTTCCCCACCCAAACCGGCCAAACACCCGAACAGCTGACCCAACAAATCGACGCCATGGTCACAAACTGCGCCGATGCCGGCATCACCGATATCTTTTTGCAAGTGCGGCCGAGCGGCGACGCGCTCTATCCCTCTGCCATCTTCCCGTGGTCGGCCACACTGACCGGCACCGAGGGACAGGCGCCACCCGATAACTTCGACCCGCTGCAAGCGTGGATAGACGCGTCGCACGCCAAGGGCCTCCGTCTCCACGCCTGGCTTAACCCTTTCCGCCTGTCCAAGCCCGGCAAGGCCAGCCTGTTTGCCCAACAGCACCTCGACTGGACGGTGGCCTACAAAGGCGCGGTCTACCTTGACCCCGGCAACGCCGACGCCCGCGCCGCCATCGAGCAGGGCGTGCGCGAGCTGTGCGACAACTACGACATCGACGGCATCCACTTCGACGATTACTTTTACCCATCGCCCGACTTCAACGACAGCGTCAGCTACGCCGCGACCGGCAACGGCAAGCCGCTGGCCGACTGGCGCATCAACAACGTCAACACGCTGATTGCCCACTGCCGCGACATCGCTCACGAGTACAATAAGCGCTTTGGCATCAGCCCATCGGGCATCTGGGCCAACGCCAAAACCAACGCAAAAGGCAGCGACACCAACGGCAGCGAGTCGCTGACCGGCCAGTACGCCGACAGCGTTTCGTGGGTTGAGCAAGGACTAATCGACTACATAGTGCCGCAAATTTACTGGGAACGCGGCCACGAAGCCGCCGATTTCACCACGCTGCTGCAATGGTGGCAATCCGTTTGCGCCGACAGCAGCGTCGAGCTGTACATCGGGCTGGCCGCCTACAAACAGGTTGACCCCAAATCGGGCGACGCATGGCAGGCGCAAACCCCCGATGAGCTGACAGCACAGCTGGCCGCCATTGAGCCATCGAGCGCCGACGGCGTTGTATTTTTTGACTACAATAGTTTTGTGCAGTGGCAGCAAAAAAAGTCTTGACATCACCGTCATTTTACGTTACAATAGCCCAGCAAAAGGAAGCAGTGGCTCACCGCCCTCACCTGCCGACCCCGGTCGTTCAGGTTGATACGATTGACACACAATGTCAGCTTGTAGTGTAGGTGCGGCCTTGCCGCACCTATTTTGTTTGTTTCGGAAACTGTATGGAGGTGATTTCCAATCGCAAAAAATGAGCACGCCATCAACGAGGATATCCGTGACGCCAAGGTGCGTCTCGTCGGCTCTGACAGCGAGCAGCTGGGTATCGTCACTGGCGAAGAGGCCCTAAACATGGCCTACGACGCCGGCATGGATCTGGTCAAAATCGCGCCCAACGCCGAGCCGCCGGTCTGCCGCATCATGGATTACGGCAAATACCGCTTCGAGCAGGCCAAGCGCGAAAAGGAAGCCAAGAAAAATCAGCACGTCGTCGAGCTGCACGAAATTCGCCTGTCGCCCAACATCGACATCCACGACATCAACTTTAAGATGAAGGCGGCGCAGCGCTTCTTGCAGGAAGGCCACAAGCTGAAGATTTCCATCCGCTTCCGCGGCCGCCAGATGGCACACACCAAGCTGGGCGAGGAGCAAATTCTCAAGTTTGTTGAAGGTCTGGCCGACTACGCGGTAGTTGAAAAGGCGCCCAAACTGGAAGGCCGCAACATGGCCATGTTCCTCAGCGCCAAGCCGGCGCCCAAACCCGAAAAGAAAACCAAGGCACCCAACCCGGACGAGCAATCCGAAAACGATACAACAAAGGAGTAAACACCCATGCCGAAAATGAAGACGCACAAAGGCGCAGCCAAGCGCTTCAAGGCGACCAAGAGCGGCCGTCTGAAACGCGCCCACGCCTTTAAGAACCACATTTTGTCCAAAAAGAGCACCAAGCGCAAACGCGGTCTGCGCCAGTCGGCCTTCCTCGACGTGACCAACGAGGCCAACATCAAGTCGCTGCTCCCCTACTCCAAATAAAAAAGAAATAAGCGCGGATGTTGCGCTGAGAACAAAAGGAGAAATCAACCATGGCACGTATTAAGGCCGCCAAGACGACGCGTGCGCGTCGCAAAAAGATACTCAAACTAGCCAAAGGCTACTGGGGTGCAAAATCCACCCACTTTAAGATGGCCAATCAGCAGGTCATGAAGTCGCTGCGCTATGCCTACATCAGCCGCAAGCTGAAAAAGCGCGACTTCCGCAGCCTGTGGATTACCCGTATCAGCGCCGGCTGCAAGGCCAACGGCATGAACTACAGCCGCTTCATGAACGGGCTGAAAAAGGCCGGCATCACGCTCAACCGCAAGGTGCTGTCCGAGATGGCCATTCACGACAAGGGCGCCTTTGCCGCACTCGTCGAGCAGGCCAAAAAAGCGCAGGGTTAAGTCAATAGCAAAAAGAGATGCGAAAGCATCTCTTTTTATTTTGCAGTGACCCTTATCCCGTTGGCATTCCTCCAACATCTGTGCTATACTACTCTCAACTATATACAGCACAGGAGTGGACCTCACCATGAAAGAAAAACGCACCCCCTATGACGCGCTGCGCTTCCAGTCAGCGCTGTCGCACGGCATCGCCGCGGCGCTATCGCTGGTTGGCACCGTCGTGCTGGTCATACACCACAGTCGTATCGACGCCTGGCACTGGCTGGGCGCACTGATATTCGGCCTGTGCATGATTGGCCTGTACACCACCAGCACACTCTACCACTGCTGGCGCACCAGCGAAGCCATGCGCATCTTCCTGCGCAAGCTCGACCACGCCATGATTTACATACTCATCGCCGGCACCTACACCCCCATCTGCCTGACGCTGCTGCGCACCGAGGGCGTTTGGGGCTGGACGCTGCTGGGCGTCATTTGGGGCTGCGCGTTGGTGGGCATCATCGTCAAATTCTTCTGGATCAACTCGCCGCGCTGGCTGGCATCGGCCACCTACATCACGATGGGCTGGCTGATTGTCGTCGCCATCCTGCCGCTGTCACGCACCATGCCGTGGCAATCGGCGGTCTGGATGCTGGTGGGCGGTCTCTTTTACACCGCCGGCGGCGTGCTCTACGGCCTGCGCTGGCCGCTGCGCAACGCGCCCAAATTCGGCTGCCACGAGGTCTTCCACTGGTTCATTGTGGCGGGCAGTCTGTGCCACTGGATTTGCATATACGGCATTTCACCTGATAAATTGGCTGTCCCAGGCTGACAAACTTCTCCTCATAGCCGGTCATCGACTCGCCGCACTCCGGCGCTTCGCCGTGCAAGTCGCGCGTCAAACGCTCGACCGGCCATGCTATGTGCGCCAATTCACCCAAGCTGAAATCAAATAGACCCTCGTTGTCTGTGCGGAAGCAAAACAGCGCATTTTCCTTGCACAGCGGCGCGAAGGTCGACAAGTAGCGCCGGTTGGTCAACCGGCGCTTTGCACGCCGCAGCTCCGGCCACGGGTCGCAAAACATGATGTCCAAACGATCCAGCTCGCCCGGCGCAAACCACTCGGTCAGCCGATCCACATCGCCATAGATAAACAACGCGTTGGTCAACCCCTCACGCCGCGCGCGCTCCATCGCCAGCAGCGCAACCGATTCATTGCGCTCAACACCAACGTGCAGCACCGACGGCGCCAAGACGGCCTGCCGTGTCAAGTACAACCCCTTGCCGCACCCAAGCTCCACCCGCAGCGCATCAAAATCGCCCTGCCATTGTCCCTTGCGCGTCTCCGGCTGCGCCACCAAATAGTCCTCGGCCACCGCCGCCCAGCGCGCATCAAAATGTTTCTTTTTTCTCATTCTCATTGCAACTCACCGTCTGACAGTGTACAATAGTTCCACGCGTTTGACAAGAAAAAAACCACCGCAAAGGGGAACAACATGGCCACCTTAAACGAATGCCAACAGACAGCCGTCCAACACGTCAACGGCCCACTGCTCGTGCTGGCGGGTGCCGGCAGCGGCAAGACGACCGTGCTCATCGAGCGCATTGCCAACCTCATCGAACAGGGCGTCAAGCCCTACAACATTTTAGCCATCACCTTCACCAACAAAGCGGCGGGTGAAATCAAGGAGCGCTTGGAAAAGCGCATCGGCACCGCCGCGCTCGACGTCTGGGCGCACACCTTTCACTCGGCCTGCGTGCGTATCCTGCGCCGCTACATAGAGCGTCTCGGCTTCAAGAGCAGCTTTTCCATCTATGATGCCGACGACTCCGAGCGTCTGCTGCGCGACATCCTCAAAAGCCACAACATCGACGACCGCGAATACCCGACGCGCATGCTGCTGCAGCAGTTCTCGCGCGCCAAGGACCAGCTACTGACGCCGCGCCAGTTCGCCAAGCTGTATGGCGACGACGACCGCATGCAAACCATCGCCGACCTGTTCGCACTCTACCAGTCGGCACTCAAGAGCGCCAACGCCCTTGACTTTGACGACATCATCTGCCACACCGTCCGCCTGCTGCTAACCAACGAGGACGTGCTGGCCTACTATCAGGACAAATTCCGCTACATCATGATTGACGAGTACCAGGACACCAACCACGTTCAGTACCTGCTGGCCTCATCGCTGGCGGGTCAATACCGCAACCTCTGCGTCGTCGGCGACGACGACCAGAGCATCTACCGCTTCCGCGGCGCGACGGTGGAAAACATCCTCAGCTTTCAAGAGCAGTACCCCGACGCCAAAGTCGTGCGTCTCGAGGAAAACTACCGCTCGACCGGCACCATTCTCAAGGCCGCCAACGGCATTATCGCCAAAAACGACGGTCGTCTGGGCAAGGAGCTGTGGACGCGCGCCGGTGACGGCGACAAAATTACCCACCACCGCGTCGAGGACGAACACGGCGAGGCCAATACCGTCGCGTCGACCATTGTGCAAGCGGTTGCCGGCGGCGCGCGCTTCCGCGACTTTGCCGTGCTCTACCGCATCAACGCCCAATCCAACCGCATTGAGGACGCGCTGCGCCGCAACGCCATTCCCTACCGTATCATCGGCGGCACGCCCTTCTTCGGCACGCACGAAATCAAGGACATGCTGGCCTACCTCTACGTCATCAGCAACAGCGCCGACACGCTGCGCCTGACGCGCATTGTCAACGTACCGGCGCGCAAAATCGGCGCAGCGTCGCTGTCAATCGCCGAGCAGCTGGCCGAGCGCGACGAGCTGCCGCTCTTTACCGTGCTTGCCAACGCCAGTCAATACCCCGAGCTGTCCAAGGCCGCCGGTGCCATGACCCGCTTTGCCGCCATGATGACCGGCCTGATGCAAAGCGACCTGCCGCTCGACCAGCTCTACGACAAGCTGCTGGACGAAACACGCTACTGCCAGTACTGGGAGGCCAAGGACGACCCCAAGGACAAGGAACGCGCCAACAACGTGCGCGAATTGAAATCGAGCATCAACGCCTATCAGGAGCGCTGCCGTGAGGAAGACGTCACGCCGTCGCTGTCCGGCTTTCTCGAAGAGGTCGCGCTCTTTACCGACATCGAGCGCTACGACGAGGGCGCCGACGCCGTCGTGCTGATGACGGTGCACAGCGCCAAGGGGCTGGAGTTTGACCGTGTGTTTATCGTCGGGCTGGAGGAAAACATCTTTCCCGGCATCCGCTCGATTGGCGAGCCCGAGCAGCTGGAGGAGGAGCGCCGGCTCTGCTATGTCGCCGTCACACGCGCCAAGCAAAAGCTGTGCCTGACCACCACGCGCCACCGCATGCTCTACGGCCAGACGACGGTCAACCGTCCGTCGCGCTTTATCAGCGAAATCCCCACCGAC